>DQVR01000098.1 GCA_015661645.1 Pyrodictium delaneyi | reverse complement strand
GCGCGAGGGCCTCTCAGTAGTAGCGGTTGAGAATGCTGCACGCGGTCAGCCCTGGAGAAGCCTTGAAAAACTTGTGGAACTAGTAAAGAGAATTAGTAGCCCAATGCTCCAAGTGTGCTTCGATACAGGGCATGGGAACCTCAACGGGTACAGCTTTGATAGAGCCACTGAAATACTTAAAGGCGCGTCAATAGCGTGTATGCACGTGCACGACAATAATGGTGTAAGCGATGACCACTCTATGCCGGGCACCGGCACTATAGACTGGAGCCACGCCCACTACCTACCCAAAGAGGCCCTAAGACGCATAGTAGTCGAGATAGACTGTAAAGCAGGCCATCATATATGCGGTCTACACATAGCAGCAGCATTTGCAGCAACACAGCAGCTCCTACTAGGGCAGGCAGAGAAGAAGCTCTAGAACAAGACTTATATGCAGAGCTCTCCGGGGTGCTAGCCAGCATTGGTGCTGAAGGGATGCGAGTTCCGCCTCTCTAACCTGACCGTCGCTATACTCGGTGCAGGAAAGATAGGCAGCATAATGGCTCGCTCCTTCTCTGATTGCGGTATCCACGTAATAGTGACTGCCAGGAGCAGGGAGCGTATAGAGAGGCTACGTATGCAGGGCTTCGAAGCTACAAGAGACAACGTCTACGCCGTCGAAAATGCCTCGGTGGTCTTCATATCAGTGAAGCCATACCAGTACCCGGACCTCGCCCGGCAGATAGGAGGCCACGTATCCGGCAAACCAGTAGTATCCGTAATGGCTGGTATTCCTCTACGCATCCTGCGGAAGACCCTCCCTGGCGCCGAGATATATCGCGCTATGCCAAACCTTAATGCGGCTGTAAAGCGGAGTGCCACGGGACTAGTAGCGCCCGGCAACGCACAGTACAAAGAACTTATCAAGAGCGTCCTCTCCTGCATGGGTAGAGTCTACGAGCTACCCGAGCAGCTGATAGATGCGTGGACAGCCGTAGCCGGCTCGGGGCCGGCAATAATAGTGGAATTCATAGACTCCATGATCCTTGCAGCGCTCGCTGTAGGTATCCCACGCGACCTGGCTTATGACGCGGTCCTCGAATCAATCATAGGCACAGTCGAGTACCTGCGTACAAGGCCAGTGCACCCGGCTCAGCTACGTGACGAAGTTACTACGCCGGGTGGTACTACAATAATGGCTTTAAAGATAATAGAGGGTAAGGGAATGAAGTCAGCGCTTATAGATGCTGTCGAGAAAGCCACAGCGAGGGCGAAAAAGCTAGCGAGAGAGATAGAAGAACGCATAGAGTAACGATACAAGAACAACAATGCTGGCTAGTTTATTGAAGCCTGTGCGTCGTGAGGCCTTGTGTCGAGCTGCTGGTCAGCCTTGAAACACCTCCTCATCCCCGTGGCGGGTTAGGGTTCACGGCCCTCGTCATCCCAAGCGTCTTTCCCTACTCGGGCGTTATTACGTACTCCTCATCCTTGTAAGCAATTACGTAGATGCTGGCAAGTGTTACAGCCATCGACAACAAGGATATGGCCTCAACTAGCATCTGTGGACTCTTCAGAGCTATCAGCGATAATCTAGCCTCTATGTCTTCTCGTGCGTTCAATGACATAAGCATAGCCTCCACGTACCCATTCACGAGGAAACCGTTCTCATCATAGCTACCCTCGAAGTAGAATGGCTTAACAAGCACTGGCAAGCGGTGGAATTGCGTGACATAGACGTATATTCTAGCGTCTCTCAGCTGCGGCGCTGTAAGCGTGATGTGTTGCCCCGCTAGCTCGGGGCTGTATAGTAGACCGCTATCAGTCAGTAATTTTACAAGTACACGGGCTTCAACGGTCTCTGTGGCCTCGAGGAGAGGTGCTATGGTCCTTCCTGCCTCGGCTATTCCTAGGAACACTACGTCATTGTGTATAGCTCCTATTGTAGAACGCCATGTAACACTATAGCTTGCGAACTTCACGTTAACGCTACTGGAGAATACAAATGCTGCAGTAGAGCCGACGAGAAGCATCCCTATGACTATTAGGAGTAGTGCTTTGGTGGTCGGGCTTAGGCCTCGGCGGCGGTAGAACTCTGGTATGAATACTATTATCCCGAAGAGCCTTCGTGTACTTGCATACATTCTCATAACGGCTAGCCTTGCCCGGTCAAGGAGGAATGGTAGTAGCGCTATACCTGCTATGAAGCCGCCGGCGTGTGCAAAGAAGGCTACCGTGCTTGTTACAGAAAGGTATCCTTCCACAACTTGTATCATGAACCAGAACAATAGATAGTACACTGCTAGTAGCTCGAAGCACACCGGGAGGAAGAGAAGGAAGAAGCACGCTGTGAGCCTCGTGCCGGGGTAAAGCATCATATAGGCACCGAGTATGCCGCTTATAGCTCCGCTCGCCCCAACACTGGGGATGGCAAGCCCATTAGGATCCTGTATGAACATGAACACCGTGTGGAATAGCGCGGCGAATACTCCGCTTAGCAGGTAGAGGGCTAGATAGCGTGTATGCCCTAGGGTCCGTTCTACCGCTCTACCGAAGAGGTAGAGGAAGTACATGTTGAACAGTATGTGAAACAAGTTAGCATGAGTGAACATAGCGGTTAGTATCTTGTAGGCTGATACAGGCTCTAGGAGCATGTAGAGCGGCTCAAACCCGAGTCTTACTATCCACTCGCTCGTGCTTGCCAGGAATCCTGTTTGCCACGATGTAGCCACATATACCGCCATGTTCACGATTATGAGTAGATAGGTTACCCAGGGAGTCACGTAGCTAAAAGGAGCCTCCTCGACGGCGAGAGGAAGCTCACGAGTGAACCGCGGCAAGCGTGGGCCTCTGACACCGTGCAGGGCTAGGCACCTCTCGCTATCTCCCTCTAGATTTGGACCTAAAGTTTCAAGTTAATAACTAGAATGGTATGCTCTGCGGGCTATGCATGATGTGTGAAAACTAGACCACAGGAGTATATCTTGTGACGAGCAAGCCTAGGACATCCTTCTAATACCCCAAGCAATTGTATGGGTAGACTAACCGAGGGAGCGTATAGATAGCAGCATTCGTGCAGCATGTTAGAGCCCTACCCGCAGTTCGTAGGGCCTCGGTTGAGAGGTGTATCTAGGTTGAGCGAAGTAATGGATATTCTCTCTACAGCTATCTCTTACGCGTCAAAGCTGGGCGTAGAGTTTGCTGAGATAAGGCTAGAACGTACACGCTTTACCCGCATAGAGATACGCGACGGGGTGTATAACGTCTCGTCTGGCATAGACTATGGTGCAGCGGTTAGAGTCTACGTGAACGGGTCAATGGGGTTCGCCTTCACGACGCGTATAGGCACTGGACCCCTCCGCCGTGCCATAGAGCAAGCCTACTCGCTCGCCCGCTCGACACCCGGCAGCCAGCCTAAACCTCTGCTCTTTGACCCGGTGGAGGACTACTACGAGCATCCGGTGAAAAAAAGCATTGAAGACGTGTCTATAGATGTGAAGCTCAAAGATCTAGCTGAGCTAGACAAGCTGGTAGCCGAGAAGAGCTTTGTAAAGTCTAGACTAGTAGTCTACAACGAGCGCGTCGAGGAGCGATACTACGTAAGCACCGAGGAGAGGCTCATCGGCGAGAAGCGTGAGCTCTCCTACCTCTACGCGTCAGCCTTTGGCAAGGAGGCAGGGGTGCGTGGCTCGGCACACATAACCCAGGGCACGGTGAAGGGCTACACTTTGTGGGAGAAGACGCCACAGGAGAAGATGGCGGAGGAGCTGCTCGGGAGGCTCCAGCGACAGCTCCGTGCAAAGACGCCTAGAGCGGGGAACTTTCCGGTGGTTATAGCGCCGGAGGCTATTGGCGTCTTCGTACACGAGGCCTTCGGCCACCTAGCAGAGGCAGACCTTGTGGAAGCAGGCAGCGCGCTTCAGGGCAAGAAGGGGCAGCAAGTGGCCTCCAACCTAGTGAGCATAGTAGACGACCCGGGCATCGACGATGGGTTCGGGACGCTACGCTACGACGACGAGGGCGTGCGTACAGCCAGGGCAGTCATAGTAGAGAACGGCATACACAAGCAGATAATGACTGATAGAATTCACGCTACGATACTAGAGGCAGAGCCTACTGGCAATGCTAGGGCAGAGTCCTTCCGCTACCCCCCTCTCGTCAGGATGAGGAACACTGTGATGCTACCGGGCGACTATAGCGTAGAAGAGCTCTTCGAAGGCATAGAGTTTGGGTACTACATTGTCTCAACAGCAGGCGGCCAGACAAACATAGACGGTAACTTCCAGGTAGGCGTTGAAGAGGCCTACGAGATAGCCAAGGGAGAGGTAGGCGAGCCAGTGCGCAACCTCAGCATAGTGGGTAATACGCTAGAGACCCTCCTCAACATAGACGCTGTAGCTAAGGATTTCGGCCTCTTCTACGGTAGATGCGGCAAAGGCCAGCTAGTCTACGTGTCCGACGGTGGCCCACACGTGAGAGTACGCAGGATGACAGTCGGTGGACGCGAGTAACAGTAGAACATAGTTTTTACATGAGTAGACTATGAATGCATGATTACACTCCATGTGCAGGTGGTGTATAAGTATGGCTAGCCGTATCAGCCCAGCAGAGCTAGGCGTAATGGTGGCGCGCTGGGCTATTCACGAGGGAGCATCAGAGGCAGAAGTATACATACACGTGCTTCGCGGGTACCGTGTAGACATCAGAACAAACAGGGTAGAGACCGTAGAAGCCGTAGAAGATGTCGGAGTGGGTATACGCGTCGCAGTAGGCAGGAAGACGGGATTCTCTTACACTACGGGGATGGAGATAAGTAGTGTAAGAGAGGCCGTAAGAAGGGCCATTAAACAGGCTAGAGCTGCCCCGGAGGACAAATGGTGGCAAGGCTTCCCTGAGCCGAGTAAAAGCTACCCGGAGCCTGGTGGCATGTTCAGCGTAGCGGTAGCGCGTGCCGGCCCGGAGACAGTACTAGAGCATGCCCGCGAAATGCTCGATAAGGCCTCCTCGATAAAGGACCTTGTGCTCGCCCGTGGAAGCGTCTCAGTCTACACGCTAGAACGCGTAGTGATCAACACTAATGGGGTGTACCGTGTAGACGTTGGCACAGCTGCTCTAGTCACAGCCGGGGTGACTACGAGGAAGGACGGCGTGACAACGCCAATGATATACAATATTGATATGAGTAGGGTATTGATACCGGAGAGTGATGCTGTGGTTGAGAGAGCTGCAGAGACAGCTAAGCAGTGCACAACCCTCTATCATGGGCTCCAGACCGGGAGGTACACAGTAGTCCTATCGCCGAGGGTGCTCGCAGAACTCATGGAGGAGACTATCCTCTACTCTCTCCGCGGCGACATCTACGTACGGGGTAGAAGCTACTACGGTAACAAGCTTGGCGAAAAAGCACTATCAGAGAAGATAACGATAGTAGACGATGGAGCTATGAAAGGTGGGGATGCTACGTGGAGATTTGACGGTGAGGGTGTCGCTACAGCACGTAAAGTCCTTGTCGAGAAGGGAGTAGTGCGAGGGCTCGTGTTTGACAGCTACTGGGGAAGACGCGCGGGGCAAGAGAGCACTGGAAACGCTTCCCGGGACGGCTATGCCTCTAGGCCGCACCCTGGCTACACTAATGTAGTGGTAGAGCCAGGCGACGCTGCTCTAGAGGAACTCCTAGACGGCAGGGTGCTCGTCGTACACCAAGTGCAAGGCGCTCACACGACAAACCCTGACACTGGCGAGTACAGCGTACTCGCAAATCCCGCCATATACTATGAAAACGGGGAGCCGAAGGGATGGGTGCCAGGCGTAGTGCTTTCTGGCAACTTCTACAGGGAAATAATATCAAATGTAGAGGCCCTCGGCAAGACTGTGGAGAGGGCATACCCGGGCATGTATATGCCCTGGATAAGGCTCAATGGTATAACTGTGGCTGTGAAGAGCTAGAAGCCTTGGGGTGTTGGCACATGTATTTTACGCCTACCCCGCCAGGGGGCCGTGGACGGTATACTCCACAGCTAGAAAGCCTTCAGAGGCACAAGCCTCCGAGGGCCTTAGTGAGGCCGCTCTGCGCGCATACTTGTTTATCATCTTAACAAGCTCGGCGGCAAGCTGATTCGGAGGCAGCTTCAGCCCCATTACACGCTTCCTAATAATGGCTGGGTCGGGCACAATAGCCACACCCTTGCCCGGTGGGTCTATGCCTACGGCATGGAGCCCTGCTGCGGTAAGGACGTAGAGGGACTGTGGTGTAAACAAGAGCTTCCGCGATTCACCCCTTTTAACAATGATGGCTTGCTGGCCCGGTGTTCTTCGTAGACCGCTTCTAGGCCAACGGCCTAGCCTAGCACGGTCCAGCCCCAAGCCTAGCCCAGCTGCAGCTAGTATGGGCTCTGTGTGGAACACTGTTGAGCTGGTTGCGAGTCTTTCCTCTAGAGCAGCTAGAGCCTCAATTTCCTCCTCTAGAGCGTCCAGCCAAGGTCTAAACCTAGGCTCAGCAAACGGCGAAGATTCTTCAGCGTCTTCTCTGAAGGCGTAGTATGCTTCCACCACGTACTCGTATAATGGTTCATAGCTTGTTATGTGTGCTGTTGGAATGGCTGAAAAAGTAGTGCGAACTCTATGGGGAAGTGTAGCCCAGGCTGGCTAAACGACGGCGCGTATACTCTATGACTTGTAGAAGCCATCGCGGAGGCCGTATAGAGGGATCATTAGCTAGAGCCATCTCTCCAGTCACTCTCGCGCTAGCCGGGCCACGGAGGGGCAGATATTCTATCAGACGGTGAGCCGAAGAGGTATAGGGGCTGTACTCTTGGGTGCATGTATAGTGGAGGCGGCTAAGCGGTGAGACGGCTAAAGGTCATCGCTGCAGTGTTGGCAGCGCTTTCAGCTATACTTGCCGTGAGCGCGGCCGTATTCTATACTTTGAGCGTGCTGTAAACCCTGGTATGAGCTTCCTTGACGCGCTTTACTGGGCCTTCATAACCGCTACCACGATAGGCTATGGTGATATAACGCCCACTACTATACCTGGCCGCGTGGTAGCTGCTATAGCAGGTATAGCGGCGTTTACCGCCCTAATAGGGGTAGTAGCGGACGCTCTCGTGGATAGTGCTGCTCGCCGTGTGCTTGGTGTGAGCAACGTCAAGAAGCGCGGGCATATAGTAGTCCTCGGCTGGAGCCCGCTTGCACCGATACTAATACGCGAGATAAAGGCCAACATCCGGGGTACTGATATAGTAGTTGTCGACGGGAAAGCCCCTTAACAGTAGGTAATGAGGTACAGGTCGTACGTGGTGACCCACTGGACCGCGAAGCGTTAGAAAAAGCATCGATAAGCCAGGCGAGATACATTGTGGTGGCTGAGATAGATGATTCTCGTGCTGTGCTAGAGGTACTCCATGCCAGGAGGGCTAACAGGCAGACATAAGATAATAGCAATGGTGGTTGATAGCGAGAATGCTGACATACTCAGACAAGCTGGCGCGGACCACATTGTACCGGTAGCAATAGCGGCTATGTTGGCTGCCAGCTTCATCTTCGAGCCTAGTGTACCGCAAGTGCTTATAGACCTGGCTAGTAGCGTTATGGGTGTGGCTGATGTGGTTGAAGAGGATACCTCGCAGTATGTGGGTAAACCGTTCGGCGATGTGCTGTTGGAGGCCAAGAGAAAGCATGATAAGATACCGATAGCAGTATATAGCGTCGAGGAAGGCCTACTAGTAAACCCGCCTTGAGACTACGTAGTGGGTGAAGGTGACCGCTTAATATCGATAGTAAATGATAGCAAGCAGCTATGCGGCTCCGACGCGTGGTGCAAAACCGCTGGGTAAGACCTTATATTCTCTCCCAGGGGTCTGCTGCCAAGCATCTTGAGAGGGATTGAGCAGGTCATGCCGAGTGAAAGGCGGGTGGCTGTAACAATAGTGGCGCTAATGGTGCTCGTCCTAACCATGTTCACGGCCTACTATGTGCTGACCTCGACGGGGGGACAGTCTAACGGCGTAAAGCTGGTCGTGGTGACGCGTCTCTCCCCTGAAGAGCAGAAGGCCCTACGGGAGGCCTTCCTCAACAGCACTATAGCAAAGCAGTATGGCATAACCGATGTCGAGTTTCGCAAGCTAGACTACTCTCAGTGGCGAGACTTAGCGACGAGCGGGCAGGTAGATGCCTTCTTCATAGGAGAAAAGCCGGTATACGACCGGCTATGCAAGGAGGGCCTACTAGCTCCGATAAGCCTCAAAGAGCTAGCAGATGTGGTGGCGAGGCTTGATAGCCGGTATGTGGGTAGAGCCGGTAACAGCGTATGCTGGATAGCGGTGGGCCAGGCGGTATACGGCTACATAGTCAACACGGTGTTTCTCGAACGCTATGGCCTGCCAGTGCCCGAGATGTGGGGGAGCCTCGAAGAACCCGAGTATGTTAAGCCTCTGGCCTCAGCAAGTTACACGGTATCTTTTCCAAGGCCCACGAAGAGTGGTACAGCCAGGACCATAATCCACGGCATCCTGCAGAAGTATGGATGGGACGAGGGCTGGCACCTCCTCACAGTTATAGGCATGGAGGCTGGGATAGTGGACAGCTCTGAGATAGCCCGCGACCAGGCAGCCGAGGGTATTGTCGGCGTAGCACCTGCCTACATAGGGTACGGTATAGAAGCCGAGAAGGTGGGCAAGGGGGCTGTGTTCAAGATACCACGTGGCGAAGGCATACTCTACTTGTCGCTAGCAGCTGTAGCTAAGGGCAGCAGGCACCCCGTCGAGGCTCAAGCCTTCATACTCTGGCTGCTGAGCGACGAGGGCCAGCGTGCACTAGCCAAGCTGTTCTACTACATACCGGTGAGGCCGGTTGCGGGCATAGAGTGGATGGAAAGGGTATACAACGAACTCAAAGACAATATATTCGACTATGATCGCGACCTCGCGTCAAAGGTAGATCTCGCAGTGACTACGTACTTTGAGGCAGCTATAGCAGATAGCGACACTAATGCTTTACTCAAGCAAATCGGAAGCCTCCTAGCCAACCTCTATGTATCTGGAAAACTGTCGAGAAACGAGTACATGGAGATAATAGCCAAGCTAGGCGCGCCACTGGAGATACACGACCCCTGGAGCGGTGAGGAGAAGACATTCACGCTCGATTACGCTAAAGAGATAAACAACAAGCTAGCCGTTGGGACGGAGCGCGATAAGTTCTACAACGCTGTAAAGGAGGCCGCCATAGAGCGGTACCAGGCCATACTCGACATGCTCCGTGGGAAGGGCTAACACTATGCGTATGCCGCTATGGCCAGCAGCACCAGCCACTGTTCTAGTCGTTCTTCTCCTCCTATTCCCTATCATGTACACGTTTTCACCGGGACTAGTGCTCGAGGGTATTAAGCTCGCAGTAGAACAGCCAGGTAGCCTCTCACCAGTAGTGGATACACCGGCCATAGAGGTCTTGAAGACTGGCAGCCGCTATACACTTGTGCTACGAGGGCCGAGTCTTGGAGCCATACCCGGTAGCCTCGCCCTCGCGCTAGTGGTGTCATTGGCAGCGACGCTTCTGGGCTTTTTAGCTGCATTGGTAGCGCTCCTCTACCGTAAGCTCTCCCGTGCAGCAATAGTGCTAGCAGTCGTCTCGCTGCTCCCGTACCCCTTCGTCGAGGCCTATGTAGTGCGTAGACTGGTAGACCCCGAAAATGGGCTCGTGAACCTAGTATTACGTCCGCTCGGAGTAGGCCTTGTAGTGCAGGGAGTAGCTGGTGTAGCACTCTACCAGGTGCTCGTGTTCACGCCTATAGCATTCATAATACTGTACGGCTACATGTCTGGTATCAGCCGCGAGGCTGTGGAGTCCGCTCTACAGCTAGGCGCGGCTGGGGCGAAGCTAGCATGGCTTGTCGCCCGCCTCTCCAGCCCTGCAATCGCAGCCTCAGCCGCGATGACCGCGGTGCTGAGCCTCGACGATGTAGCAGGGCCGCTCGTATTCCAGATGGATCCGGGTGCTAGGA
Source organism: Pyrodictium delaneyi (assembly GCA_015661645.1). Lineage (GTDB taxonomy): Archaea > Thermoproteota > Thermoprotei_A > Sulfolobales > Pyrodictiaceae > Pyrodictium > Pyrodictium delaneyi_A. Next base: position 565 of record DQVR01000098.1, on the reverse strand, counting down.
GTCTACTAGCATACCGGGCGTATAGCTACTTCATGGAGTCCGTGGCGGGCACTGTATCGCCTACAGCGCTAGGCTACAGCGTGATACTACTGTCTATGTCTCTTGCCGTCTTCCTAGCAGGCTACCCCTTCATAGCTAAGACCTACCGGGGGCTCCAGCCAGCCAGCCGTGACGCGGGTATACTGCCGCGTCTGGGTCTGCGTGGTGCCTGGGCGGTAGCAGCTCTAGCAGTATCCCTAGGGACTCCTACCCTGGTAAAACTGCTAGCCATAGCCTACGGCTTTAGCGGCAACTGGGTAGCCTCCCCTATTCCGAGCATAGGCCTCGACTCTCTCAAGGTACTGCTTGAGATGCCAGACCTCGTGCGTGGCGTCCTCAATAGCCTCTTCTACACCGCTGTGTCCCTGCCAGCCTCCCTGGCGCTGGTGTTGCCGGCCTCGCACGTTCTCGCGCGGAAAACAGGGAGGCTGGCAGCCTTAGCAGATACGGTTGTAAACATACCGGTTGCTGTGCCGGGAATCGTGCTAGCGTACGCGTACTATGTAGCCTTTCACGGCCTCTTTGC
>DQVR01000064.1 GCA_015661645.1 Pyrodictium delaneyi | reverse complement strand
CGCTGCCCTGGCGTTCTATCTCCGCGCAATACCCTATAAGAACTACCAGTCTATTTATAGTAGGGCTGTAGGCCTGGGTCTTAACGATAAGGCTGAATACGCATTCCTTAACGCCAACGACCCATGGATAGAGTATTGGCTAGCAGAGTATCTACGAACGCACGGCATAGGCTCGTGGGCTAGCCTAACACGGGACAACCCAGACACTCATATATTCTGGTATCCCTGGGGAAGGGACTTTGCTAGAGGAGAGTATCCATTCATACCGGTTATCGGAGCACTAGCGCCCGGCTCGCTGAATACTGTACGCTGGGTCTCTCTGCTTCCTCCGATATTCGGTGCACTCATGGTTCCTATAGCTTATCTGTACATTAGGCGGTTCTACGGAGAGCTAGCAGGTGTTGCCGCTGCACTTTTGCTTGCAGTGCTACCCGCCTCTAGCGCAAGGACGTTCGCCGGCTTCGTGGAGAAGACTGGAATCGCTATACCATTCCTTATAGCCGGACTCATGTTGTATAGCGAAGCCCTCCGGAGACGCTGCACTAGGACAGCACTGGCTGCAGGGCTTGTGCTAGGCTCAATAGGCTTCATATGGGGTGGCTACTCCCTTGCTGCTCTGCTGATTGCTGTAGTGTCGCTACTGGCCCCACTAGCAGTAGAATGGAGATACTCCACAGAGATCGCTAAGACTAGTATAGCTGTAGGGGCCGGCTTCGTCGCCACTGTCTATGTAGCATCTATGTATGGACCTGTATCGATAAAGTATGGCGTAATAGCTGTGCTTGGCGCTGCCGTGTCATACGTGATAGTGAGAGCCGTGGAGCTGGCTCAGCTACGCCGCATATCCCGTCTAACAGCGTTGCCGGCTACAAGGCTCTACTCTATAGTAGTCATCGTCCTCCTTGCTGCCGGTGCACTAGCCGCACCTATGCTAGGTGTTACTGGTAGAGCGCTCTTCGCTCTAGCGTGGCCGCTCCGCCTTATGGGGAAGTTCCATCTATCCGCACTCGCGGAGACTGTTGCCGAGCACTCTTCGCCTCTATCTAACCCTGGTCTCTTCGATGACTTCGTCCGCCAGGGTAACATTGCTGCCCTCTTCACGCCAGTAGCCGCGCTGTACCTGCTGTACAGAGCGTTCCGCCGAAAGGAGCCAGAGCACCTGCCCCTGGCTCTGACCGCTATGGGTCTCTACTACGCTGTGCTTGGAATGCTCTACTTCCTACAAGCATCATCCGTCGCAGGAGTACTAGCTATAGCCGCGGCACTCGGCACAGTAGCCTCCGCGAGGCCCGGGAGCACACAGTCTCGCTCTAAGCGCCAGACACTGCATACAAGTGAGCTGAGGCTTGTAGCTACGGCCGCCCTCGTGATAGTCATCCTCGTGGCTGCCATCCTAGGCGCTAAGACGACTTATGCTATGATGTCTAGCCAGGTTGCAAGCGTGACTGGCTATAGCCTTAATACCCAGCAGTATGGCTGGCTCTATATGCTTGATGTACTAGACCGTGGGACGGCAAACGATACGGTAGTAGTCGCGTGGTGGGACTATGGCTATTGGATAAGCGTTGGCGCTAACCGCCCAACGCTCGCCGACGGTGCAACGAGTAACGGGACCCAGATAAGGCTGCTAGCAGAGTTCTTCACATCTACTAGCGAGGAAGAGGCCACAAGTATACTTGGCAAGTTGCACTTGAAGCCCGGCAAGACTCTCGTATTCGTGCACGACAACGCTTTATTCGACCCAGTGAACGGGACGCTAATATATACTATAGGCTTGGCAAATTTCCCCGCGATAGACATAGCCAAGTCGTGGGCTATGCTACATATAGCTGGAAAGGATAGGCTTGGCTTTGCAGTCGGCAATGCTAAGTACAAGCAGACATTAATATACAAGATGTTTGCCAGCGCGCCGTACAGCTTCGGTAAAGTTGGGGACGTGTTCCCGAGAGAGTATCTCGAGACTGTAAAGACAAACATAAGGAACGTCATACTATTTGGCGAGAAGACAGCACCTGTCGAGTTCAAACACTTTGAGCCATATAAGGTGATACTAGGTTTCTACATGGACTCCAAAGGTAGAGTTCTAGCAGTCAATGTAAACGGCAACATCTACTACCTAGTGCAGGTACTCATACTATACAAGTGGAGGGGCTAAGAGCCCCACAGCTTTTCTTCCCCCAATAGGGTGTCCTAGCTCTATAGTATCGTATATGGGGCTGTACACCGCTAAACCAGGTACTAGCCATAAGCCTGGGAACAAGTCTCCGGCCGGGGGCTAGAAGCATCATGTTATTCAGACGACGACGGCAGAGGATATCCCCTAGGATTAAGCTGCTAGAGCTCACCGTGGCTACACGCTATGCTGTCTCTAGGCTCGGCTTACTAGTAGCAAGACTAAAGTCCAGCTATGAGAGGACTGGTGATCCTTCTCTCTACCAGATGCTTCATAATGTCCTCCGGCTACAGGCTGTCCTCGAAGTCTTATCAATAAGGCTTGAAACACTAGCTAATATCGGAGCCCTTTCATCAGAAGATTTATCCATAGTAAAGAGGACACTACTTGAAGTGAAGCAAGCATACGGAATGATAGCCCCCGGAATAGCGAGCATGCTGGCCGATCTCGAGAACATGGTATCATCTATAGCATCGGTATCGGGAGTCGAACTCTCTGTTGCCGACGACCCGGTAGTAGGCGAGCATGTGCGAAAGATACTCAACGAAGCTGAGGCTGTAGCCGAGCAGCGCCTAGCAGAGATAGTTGAAAAGCCAGCATAGCACTTGATAGACCCT
>DQVR01000020.1 GCA_015661645.1 Pyrodictium delaneyi | reverse complement strand
TACGATGGTGACGATGTGATACATGTAATGATAAATCTTAGAGGTACCCCGCGCCTCGACAAAGCCATAAATGTTCTCAAGGAGCTGGGGCTCGTGTCTTGAAGTCCGTGGATCTAGCCCTCGAGCCGCGCAGCCTCCGTGACGCTATGGAGATGGCTTCGCTCGCAAAGATGATGGGGTATAGGCTCGTAGCAATCGAGAACAGTGATCCTCAGCGTGCGCGTGAGTATGCTAGGGTATTCACAGAGGAGGGCATCGAAGCTTTAACACGTATAACAATCGAAGCCGACTCTTGGGGTATGACAGTCAACATACTGAAGAGAATAGCTCTGAACTTCGACTTAGTAGCCGTGAAACCTAAGTCAGTTGAAGCTGTTAGACTAGCTGCCAGGGATCCTCGAGTAGGGCTAGTAGTACTCTCACCCGGTATGGCCAGGTATATGGACAAGAGTCAAGCTGCTATGCTACGCGAGGGTGGGGCAGCTGTTGAGCTCAGATTTCTACCACTGCTTCATGGCGGTGATCCACGTGCAGGCCTCCGCGGTACAATGATTATAGCGAGGCGTGCAGCAGCATACGAGGCTCCATTGGTCGTGACTAGTGGTGCCAGGACTAGGTGGGAAATGTGGCATCCCAGAACAATGCATGCAATGCTGGTAGCATTTGGGCTGCCGGAAAACATCGCGAAACTCGCGATAACGGGCTACCCAGCTGCCATAGTTAATACGAAGGCGCGTCATCCAAGTCCAGGCGGGGAGGCTGTATAGAATTGCAGCTAGACGCAGCTATACTAGCGGTTCTAGCCGTCAGCTTTGTTGGTTACGTAGCCTGGAGTGTCCATGGTCAGAGAATGCTTGAGAAGCGCGTAGCACTCCTGGAGAGACGATTAGATAGCTTAGCCAAGGAAATGGGTAGTATCTTAAAAGCAGCAGGCTATGCTCTCCAGAGCAGTGATGCGGAGAAGTTTCTGGAGAAGCTGCGTAGACGTAGACGACGCCGCTACATAGCGTTCATAATAGTTTATGAAGGTGAACAGCCTCCATCGCCCCAGGAAGTAGAGCGGGCAATAGTCCGGGCAGCTGAGAGGCTAACTGGTCAGTTAACAGTAGCACTAGCCCGTCTACAGCTAGTATACTATGACCCTGAAAGGGCTGCGGGTATACTACGTGTATCCCACGACACCAAGTATCTCGTACTTGCAGCTTTAGGACTGGTACGGCGTATCGGTGATAGCCGCGCAGTGATAATCCCGGTACGGACGACTGGTACTATAAAGAGGGCTAAGCGTGCACTAGCCATCGCTAGGCGGAGGCCACCTTGACTAGGCCCTCGGCGCGGCCGTACACGATAATATTCTCTACTACTACGCTTGACGGGAGGATAGCATCATCTACACGGTATAGCATGTTAAGCTGTAACTATGACTTTGCCAGGCTTCGACTGTTGAGAGGCGCAGCCGAGGCAGTAATGGTTGGCGCCTCTACGGTCCTAATAGACAATCCCTCGCTCCGGAAAAGG
>DQVR01000046.1 GCA_015661645.1 Pyrodictium delaneyi | reverse complement strand
GAGACTGGCAAGTACTTCCGCGCTAAGGTGCCAGACGACTACCCAATCTGCAGCTAGCAAGAGAGTGCAAACAAGACAAGCACCGTAGTAAGTTCTACGCTTTTTCCTCACGTTTACCTACTGCTCCGTACACAGCGTCTAGGCTATTCCCAATTTCTTCTTGTAGAAGGCTATACAAGCAAGATGAAGAGTTGAGCAGTGCCCTTTATGCTCATACAAAAATTTGGTTAAAGTTGTCGCTAAGGCATGTGCTCTTCTGTAGACTAGTGGTGTGGTTAAGGCCTAATTATCCCCGTGTGGTTGGATAGTAGCCAATATGAGAGAAGGGGATACGCCCCTTGATTTGCCGCGCTAGGGCGCCAGCTAAAGTGATACTCTTTGGCGAGCACTGGGTAGTACATGGGGGGCGGGCCTTAGCTTCTGCTATAGGCCTATATTCTAGCGTTTACGCTGAGCCGCTTAGGGAAGGGGTAATCGTCGAATCGAGGAATCTTGGTGTGATGGAAGATGTGTTGAAATCGTGTAGGGTGTTTTGCAACCTAAAGAGGTCCTTCGAGTATATAGCTAATGGTGTAATGTGGCCTGCTAGGATAGTGGTAAACTCCGAGATACCGGTGGGTGCAGGGCTTGGTAGTAGTGCAGCAGTCGCCGTTTCTGCTTCGGCGGCTTATGCGTGTGTCGGTGGCCGCGATGTTACGCCAGAGCTTGTATCTAATGCCGCGTATGAGAGCGAGAAGCTAGTGCACGGTACACCGAGTGGTGTAGATAACACTGTCTCAGCCTTTGGGGGATTCTTGTTGTATCGTCGTGGAGAAGGATTCAAGGCTATACACGTGGGAAGCCTAAATGATGTAACTCTTCTGGTCATAGACACTGGTGTAATACGTTCCACTGCGAAGGCTGTTAGTCTGTTCAGTAGCCGGCTTAAGAGACTTAATAGTATAGGACAGGACTTGCTCAGATTAGCTGAGGGCATAGTCGAGGAAGCTCTTCGCGCAGTGCGCAAGGGGGACGCTGTAATGCTCGGCGAGTTAATGGATGTGGCGCACGGCCTCCTAAACGCTATGGGGGTATCCCATATTGAGCTAGAGAAAGCGGTCCACGCAGCTAGGGCTAATGGTGCGCTCGGGGCCAAGCTGACTGGTGCAGGCATGGGTGGCTCGGCAATAGCTCTTGTAGAGAAGGAAAGGGCGGCTGCTGTAGCCGAGAATCTACGTAGGCTCGGGTTCAGGGTGTATAGTGGGGCTCTCGGTGTTCGAGGTGTTAGTATAACTGCTCTGGAATAGGCTGTGACGGTTCCTAGCGCTTGGTAGCTAACGGTGTCTGGCCTCGTATTAAGGTTTCATTCGGTGTGATTCCGCTAGTGGTTTGTGAAGCGTGTAATCAATAATTATAGCCTCACCTATTATAGCTGCTATTATGGCCACGTATATAGCCTAGTGTTACTATCCCCTCTGTATCTAGCCTCTACAGCATAATCTAAGACTACGGCTACGGGGAGCTAGCGTGATAGGGACACTGGGGAGAAACCACGTCATCCATGCAGGGATAATACTAACAGCTACCGGGGTTTCGCGCTGTATAGAGGTAGAGGCGTATGCAACACTAACACTACTGCCGCGCATTGTAAGCATAGGAGCGGCCGTAGCCGTAGAAGTCCCTGTTGTAGCACAGGCATGTGGCTTAGGTGCTGTAGGTGCAGTGGAAGACGTTGAGGTAAGGGTCTGGGGCCGTGGGCTATACTACTCTAGCCCAGTGCTCGGAGAAATGCTCGGCCGCCTAGTTTCAGACGCCTATGCCAAGGAGGGTAGTGTGACAGTAAGCAGTCTATCCGGCAGAGTATGGGGTGTAGAAGCGGTAATAGCATCCTTAGAGGGTAGCACAGCGGTCATCGAGGACTCGACTATGCCGCTCTACGACCTGTCGGGGCTGTGGGCGGTAGTGATTAGGCTAGGAAGGCCTCTGAACGAGGAAAGGCTTGTAGAGACTGTGTATAGCAATATAGGGCTGCTAGAGGCTGTAGCCTACGATAATATAGACAATCCCATAGCACTAGTGGATACGCTAGGCGAGAAAGTGGCAACCCTGAGTGGTATAAAGAGGCTGCAGAGGATACGTGGTGCCTTGATGAAGCTAGATGCAGTAGCAGTGGGGGTCGACCTATATGGAAAGCATGTGATAGCTATCGTCGAGGATGCAGAAACTGCTTACATACTCTCAGCTGAGAGCCGCGAACTAGGTGACCGCGTAGAAGCCCCAATAGCTATACCCGGAGCATAGCTAACCTTGCATCACTCTAATCTATATAACCCTTACAAGGAAGGCGACATAGCCTAGCAGACTAGGACTTATGATAACGTGTGTCGTGCAAATTAATATTCAAGTCTCTCTATCCCGCCCCTAAGTCCGGGGCTCGGTAATGCTATTCAGAGTGACGGCACGCTGCATAATAATGCGGGACGGGCTTATCCTTGTCCAGCTGAGTAAGAAAGGCGACTTCTACAGGCTGCCAGGCGGCCGGGTCAGACCGGAGGAAACCGTGCTACAGGGACTCCAAAGAGAGTTGCGGGAAGAGCTAGGCATTTCCAATATAAGTGAGGCTAAACTAGCCTTCATAGTTGAGTCTTTCTACAGGCGGCGTAGCGGAATAGTACACGAGATAGGCTTCTACTTCATCTGTAGACTTGGAGATGCCGAGATAAAACCTAGAGAGGAACACCTTAAGCTCCGCTGGGTTAGGCCGGACGAGCTTGATGTAAATAACTTCCGGCCTTCAGCGTTAGCCAAGTATCTCCGCAGGCTACATGATGGTGGTGATGTGTACCCGCAGTACATAATTAATGTAGACGTGGGGAGGATATAACCCTGGGGCTGAGATGAGCTTAAGCTTCCGGAGTGCTATGGTACTTTGAGGTTTTCGATTGCTAGGCCTTCGTCCTGTCGTGCGGCCTCTACTGTGTTTCAAAAACCAGCTGTACGCCTCGCGGATATATGTAGACGTTACCGCCTCTAGCCTGGCCTGGCAGGTTTGGCTTGAATACGGCTATAACTACACCCTTATTGCCGTGGATTCTCACTATCTTGCCATGATACTCGTTACCCTTGTTGTCGCGGTAGAGTACACGCCAGCCTATGAGCTGGGCAGCCTTGTTGGAGTCGGTTATCCCATCGACTCTTATCAGCACCTGGTTCTCGTACTGAGTGTTGGAGCCGAGCCTATAGCCTAGTATTAGCCCAGTGTAGACCTTTGCAGCTTCTCCGCTCAACTCGTGCTTCCCCCGTCAAGCCGGTTCAGCAGCTGGGTCTTTAAAGCTGATAATGGGCTAGTCTCTTTGGGTCTGAGGATGGCCGGCACGATGGGTGGGGTAAAGTCTCCACGGATAGTAGTTGAGCCTCCAGGCCCCAGGGCCAGAAAGATAATAGAGAAGGACCATGCCTACATAATGCAGAGCTTTGCCAGGTGGTATCCGCTAGTAGTCGAGCGCGCTGAGGACTACGTAGTGTATGATGTTGACGGAAATGTGTATATAGACCTCAACTCTGGCCTCGGAGTACTGAATGTTGGTTCGAGCAACCCGGCAGTAGTGAAGGCAGCAATAGCTCAGTTGCGTAAACTAATACACTATAGCCTCACGGACTTCTACTACGAGGAGGCAGTGGTACTCGCAGAGAAGCTTGTAGAGATAGCGCCGGTCGGGAAGCCCGCTAAGGTGTTCTTTACTAATAGTGGGGCCGAGAGTATAGAGGCATCGATAAAGGTTTCAAGGTATTCTACCGGTAGGCAGTACATTATAGCATTCCTCGGCGCTTTCCACGGCAGAACAATGGGGGCGGTGTCACTTACAGCGAGCAAGGCTGTCCAGAGGCATGGCTTCTCTCCACTCCTACCCAGTGTGGTACATGTACCATATCCCTACCCGTATAGATGCCCCTTCACTGTGGAGAATCCTAGGGAGTGTGGTGAGCGCGTAATAGGCTACATAGAGGAGTGGATATTCAGCAAGCTAGTAGACCCGTCAGAAGTGGCCGCTTTCGTGTTCGAGCCTATACAAGGGGAAGGCGGCTACATAGTGCCGCCTGATAACTTC
>DQVR01000090.1 GCA_015661645.1 Pyrodictium delaneyi | reverse complement strand
TAGCCGCTTAACCACAAACTCTTTATCCATCAACGATAACAGTGGCGCAGCTCTTGGTCCACTTTCTCTTCCTACGAACACCAGGTAGAAGTAACGGTAGAATTCTTTCCGCTCGCCGCTACTCCATCCACGAGTATACTCTATCATAGTCTGCTTTATCGCGTCCTCACTCCACTCTTTGAGTTCTGCTAGCTTCTCTCCTAGGCCGCGTAGCTTCTCGCGCATCCCGGCAGGTATTCGTTCTACTATCTCTGCTGGCAGCTCCTCAAGCACACGGATCTTCATATACTCGGGCGCATAGAGTTCAGCCCACCTCTTGGCCCGCGGGAGCATGCTACGTACTCTCTCCAGGTCGAACTCAGTGGGCTTCTGTGGTAAGTGACCGCTGCGCTGCAGCCTACGGACAGCCTCGTCACCCCACCGCTCCTCCGGCAGTACTTGGGCAAGTATAGCCATGTGCGTGTATGGCGGCTGGGCGGGTATCTTGGCTGGAGGCTTGCCACGCGTATAGCTTAGCTCATAACTACGAGCAAGGAGTATGTCCTCCTCACGTCTACCAGTGGACTCGATGCCGTAGTACACGCGTTCTGCGCGGTAGTACTGGTCGTAGTATAGCGGGACCTCGTGGAGTCCTAGGCTGAGCCTTCTCATCGGCGGTGTGCGGAGTATTAGGAAACGTAGTACCTCTGGATGTGCTACTTCTAGCCATTCGCGGGGCGTGAATCCGGTGAAGTCACTGCTACTCATGTCTGATTCTCCACTGCGTGTCTTGAGAGATACCCACTCGTAGGGTAGGCCCTCCGGGGGCGTGATTCCATACACCTTTAGCGCTAGCTCGTTGGCACTATCCCTGCTGCCACCAGGTGTCGCATGGTCCTTGCCGTACGGCTCGAAGTCTACGCCAAGGGCCCACCATACGCCGACCCACTCGATACGCCAGTTGAGCTTCCCATCCCATAGCGGGGCCCAGCCTTCGTGGCCACAGTTGCGGCACCGATACTTTACCTTCTCTTCGTCAAGATTGACTTCGGTAGCCTCTGTCGTGTCTATCCTGCCACAGTTCTGGCACCGGGGCTCGAAGGGTATCCAGCCAGGCGGGTACGGCTTACGACCGCGATACTTGTTCACTATCTTTCTTATCTCTTCGCGCCGCTGTATCGAGAGCTTGACGAATTCTAGGAGCTTGCCGCGGTACATGTCGGTCGTGTTTACCACCTCTATGCGGCCATCGGTGAACTCGCCTATGTAAGGGCCGAAGTCCGCCCAGAACCTATCTATCCAGCTGGAAAGTACGCCCTTGGGGTCTGGCACCTTTATGAGCGGCCAGCCTGTGTACTTCTTAGCTGCCTCGGGTTCTGGGAAAACACTACGCTGGCTCTCCTTGCCCTTCCACGCGTCCTGCGTATAAAGAGTCAGGTACTGACGTGCACGGAGTCCACGCGATTCTAGGATACGGCGGACAACCTCCGGGATCACCACTTCGCCGCGGAGCCTGCCCACATGCTGGAGGCCCGACACCGAGAGCCCGCCGTTGACAACGTACACGTCCTTGCCCCGGGTTTTGAAGCGCTCTTCGAGCCAGTCTGCTAGCGCTTCTATCCAGTGCTTTAGCTCGCCCTGCGACTCGACTACAGGCTCGCGGAGGAACTTCGCCTTCCGGATATCGTTTACCTCTTGTACAGACACTCTTAGTCCCCGGCAGCACGGCAACCGGCGTACGTAGGTTAACAGTTTACCCCCAGAAGGCTTACCGATCTACACTATGGGGTAAGGGGACGGAAAATCCTTCGCGTGAAAAACCGTCAAGCCGTGCCTCAGGAAGGGCCTCATAGCCTCTACTGGGCTGGCAGGGGTATGTTGAGCCGCTGAACGAGTTCCTTGTAGCGGTTGCGCACAGTTACCTCTGTTACACCAGCTGCAGCCGCTATCTCTTTCTGAGTGCGTCTTTCACCAAGCTCCAGTGCAGCTATGTATATGGCGGCAGCAGCCAGCCCTGCTGGGTCCTTGCCAGCCGTGAGGCCCATCCTACGCGCCTGCATGAGTATCTCCGCGGCACGTCGCTCGACAGCCGGGCTTAGTCTTAGAGCAGACGCTATCCTAGACACATAGCGTATGGGGTCTACTATGGGCATGCGGAGTCTAAGCTCGCGCACTATGAGCCTATAACAGCGGGCCACCTCCTTACGGCCACCCTTAACTATCTCTGATATATCGTCTATACCGCGTGGTATACCCCGTATCCTACACGCCGCGTAAACCGCTGCAGCCGCCATGGACTCTAGGCTGCGGCCCCGCACAAGCCCCTTCTCCGCGGCCTGCCTGTAAATCATCATAGCAGTGTCAATTATGCTGCGCGGCAGGTTGAGCGCCTCAACGAGGCGTGTTATCTCGCGCGCAGCCTGCTCTATGTTCTTCTCTATGCTTGTGGTCGCGCGAAGCTTGGCTTGGAGTCTGCGGAGGCGGCTAGCCTCTATACGTAGGCGTGCCTCGAGCTTACGACCAGTCGCGTCGCGGTAACCAGATATGGTAGTCAATATACCGTAGTCTGGGAGCGTGTGCGTCAAGGGACTGCCTACACGGCTCCTACGCGTCTTCTCCTCGGGCGTGTAGGCCCTCCACTCGGGGCCGGTATCTATCACAGTTTCCTCCACTACTTCTCCCGTGAGCGTACAGATGTACTCGCCACGCTCTTCGTCAAACACTATATATTCTGGCGGACACTTCCCCTCTCTATCCCCCGAGGCCTTTTCAAGGTACTCCTCGGCTACCAAGGCTTGCCACCTAGTAGCTATAGGGCGGGCCCCCGGGGGGACAAGCCGAAACAGCCCGCCAGAGCTTGCCCCCGAAACCCTTAAAGCCCCATCCATCCTATTCCACGGGTCCAGCTTAAATCTTTTACTACCGGCTGGCACCTCCGCCACCACGTTATAAAACCACCACACACAGTCCTAGGCCAACAGGAACATTGAATATGTCAGCCACAAAACAGAATACAACATTTGAGAAAGGGTTCAAGTATTTAAAAATAGCAGCAATGCACCACTTAGCACGCATGTATAGCGGCAGCAACGCATGGGCAATAACGGCGTGGCCCATAGAGAAGCTCGCCCGGGAAACCTTCGGAGAAAGATACTCTATAATACTTGAAAACCTGCGTAAGAACCTCTACCACTACTTGTCGGAGATAGGAGCAGAATGGACAGAAGCAGACGAGGAGACCGGTGGTTTCAACATACTATTGCCTGGAGCCTACATAGAAGCCGCCAAAGCACTGAAAACACTATGGCTAAGCCTCCACCTAGTATACATGACCGCAGCAAACGAGCCGAAACACTTTCCGGACCCAACCGACCTCTACACACTATACGAGTCATACATCAAGACAGCAAAAAGACTATTATACAACAGCATCACATTTAAGCAAGCTAACATATGGCTCGAGGCAGCATCATACATAGCACTGCTAAACAACCCTATACTGCCCGAACTCTTCGAGCTACTCATGCTAGAGAAACCTATAGCCGCCATAATATCAGCATTAGCACTCTATATGAAATAGCTAATAAACAAACATGGTCAAGACAAATGTAAGATGAACTTGGTTTTAATCCTTCAAATGTTTAGGCAAACTATTGCTATCCTAATACTGTTCACTCAAAACTGCAATAAACAGAAACAAGCAACCTATCCGACAAATACATCAAGCACAGAACCAAACAGACTTAGAGCTGTAAGTAGTAGAAGACAACGATAGAAGAAGCACTAGCTACTCCACTATGATGATATTATCCTCCGGGAACCCCATCTCTATTAAGATCTCCTTAACACGGTGACGATGATCTCCTTGTAGCTCTATCCTACCATTCTTATACGTGCCCCCAGTCGCTAGCCTCGATTTAAGCTGAGAGGCTAGCTTCTTCAAGTCCACGTCACGTTCATCCAGACCCTCGATTATGGTGACTTCACGGCCGTATCGCCGTTTTTCGAGCTTTATCTTGATTACTTGTTGCTCTCTGGCTAGTTGCTCACAGAGCTCCGGTGGGAGCCCACCACATAGGGAGGATAGATCCCCACTCATGGATTACGATCCCTTCCTTTAGCTTTTTCCCTCTTTCAGTTTCTTCTAGTCTAGATGTATGGGTCTCCGTTAGCCATAGGCTAGGGGCTATTCTTATAAGGATTTCGCGTACGGGGCATACGCCGGGCGAGCGGCCTATGACGCTTTATGAGCCTCGCGACGAGGAATTCGGCGTAATAGAAGATAAGGCCATGATACGCTACAAGTGTGGCCGCTGCGGCATGGAGTTTACTGCTCTCGACCTGGAGTACATGCCAAGCATCAAGTGTCCGTATTGCGGCTATCGCGTAGTCTACAAGGTCAGACCTCCAGGACGCAAGCTTGTCAAAGCTATATAAGGGCTACCTGCCGCTTTTAGCCCGCTGTGTCAAGTATGCTGCAAATACCTCGAGCAGCGTTTTCGCCGCTAGCACTGATGTTATTTCGCTACAGTCGTAAGGGGGCGACACTTCCACAATATCAACTATCCTAAGGCTAATACCGCTCTCAACTACTACGCGGAATATTGTGTCTAGCAGTATCCACGGCTCAAGCCCCTCTGGTTCTGGATTAGCTACCCCCGGCGCATATGCTGGATCGTAGGTGTCCATATCTATGCTCACATAGAGGCTTTGACAGCCTGCCTTCTTTATCCATCTACTGACCCTGCTCACTACCTCTCTTACACCCAAAAGTCTGGCGGCATGACTGGTTATGTATTCTATCTGTTTACTCCTAGCATATTCCAGCTCTTCTTTGGCAAATGCCCGTACACCTATGTAGAATACTCGTTCGCCGCCATATACCTCTGTTATCCTTCTCATCACGCTAGCGTGGCTATACTTCTCCTCCATGTACTCGCTTCTTAGGTCGAAGTGGGCGTCAGCAACTAGCATGCACGGATTCGCATTATGCCTCGCTAGTGCCCTATAGGCTCCAAGAGTTATGCTATGCTCTCCCCCTAGTAGGGCGAGAAGCTTCCCAGGGTTGTTTTCGAGTATCTCAGCTATTACTGTCTCTATCCTCTTTACAGCTTCCGGAGGGTTTACGGGAAGCACCATATCCCCTAAGTCCGTTATTCGGTAGTCCTCTATGTCTATCCCTGCCCGGAGCGAGTAGAACTCTATGTTAGCTGCTGCTTCTCGTATAGCACGGGGCGCGAAGCGGGAACCCCGTCGGTAGCTCGATGTCGCATCATATGGGACACCGGCTACCAGCATATCGGCCTTCTCGGGGTCTGCTTCAACACCGCCAAAGTATAGAGAAGTTCTTGACGTATATAGGTCGGCAAGCCCCATGGCTCTTCGCCCGAGTGAAGATGCTAGGACCGGGATAGTATAATACTCCCTGCAGCGGCTCCCTGGTTCGAGGATGCGGGCCATGGGCTCAAGTTCTGTAGCCAGCGAGGACCGCTACGAGAAGGTAATGGAGCTGGCCAAGAGGAGGGGCTTCTTCTGGCCGAGCTACGAGATCTACGGTGGTGTCGCCGGTTTCTACGACCTGGGCCCGCTCGGCGCCAGGCTGAAGGACAAGATAATAGCGCTCTGGCGCGACTACTTTATACGTCGTCATAGCCACATCGTTGTTGAGATAGAAACCCCCGTCATAGCGCCCGCAAGGGTATTCGAGGCGAGTGGGCATCTAGAGCACTTCACCGACCCTATAGTGGAGTGTCTGCGCTGCCACAGGAAGTTCAGAGCAGACCACTTGATCGAAGAGAAGACAGGCATACGGGCCGAGGGGCTTAGCCTAGAAGAGATGACAAGGATACTACGTGAGCACGGCATATCTTGTCCGGTATGCGGTGGCCCTCTAGGCGAGGTTAAGACTTTCAACCTACTTTTCAAGACCACTATAGGCCCATACAGCGAGAATGTGGGCTACCTACGCCCTGAGACAGCTCAAGGAATGTTTGTAGCATTCAAGAGAGTCTATGAGGTGGCTAGGCAAAAGCTGCCACTGGGCATAGCCCAGATAGGCCGCGTTGCACGTAACGAGATATCGCCTAGACAGGGTATGGTTCGCTTGAGAGAGTTCACTATAGCTGAGATGGAGTTCTTCTTTGACCCTGAAGATCCATGGCATGGGGACGTGCTCGAAGAACTTCTAGACAAGGTAGACCGCCGGAAGCTACGCATCCTGCGCGCCGACGCTAAGGCAAAGGGTGCAGATAAGCCAGAGGAGTACGGAGTACGCGAGGCAATAGAGGAGGGCATCATAGTCACGCCGTGGCTTGCCTACTGGATGGCCGTAGCACGCGACTTCATAATGGAGCTCGGCGTTCCATACGAAAACACGTACTTTGAAGAAAAGGCGCCAGAGGAGCGGGCACATTATGCTGCTCAGACATTCGACCAGCTAGTTAGGGTCAGTAGGCTAGGCTGGGTAGAAGTCTCGGGCCATGCCTACAGGACGGATTATGATCTAAGCAGACACATGAAGTATAGTGGCCAGGACCTCCGTGTATTCAAGCAGTTTAAGGAGCCTAAGATGGTAAAGAAGAAGATGGTAATGATCAACCGTGCCTGGGTTGGCAGGATTTTCCGTCAGCGTGCAAAAGAGATCCTAGAGGCGGCGCAGGCCCTTGACCCTAGCAAAGTAGAGAGGGAGATACGCGAGAAGGGCTTCATAGAGGTAGCCGGCGTGCAGATACCAGCAGAGCACGTGAAGATAGTGGAGAAGGTAGAGAAGATTAGCGGCAAGCGCTTCATTCCACACGTGGCCGAGCCTTCATTCGGTGTAGAGAGGCTGCTCTTCGTCACACTCGACTACGCGTACTCCGAAAAGGATGGCCGCGTAGTGCTCCGTGTACCCAGACGTATAGCACCCATAGAGGCTGCTGTATTCCCGATAGTCCGGGACGAAAAGCTGATGAGAGTCGCCAGATCTATATGGCGGAAGATACTAGAGAGCGGTATGTACGCTATCTACGACGACGACGGCAGTATAGGCCGCAGGTATGCACGTGTAGACGAGATAGGCGTACCTGCGGCCATAACAGTGGACTACCAGACACTAGAAGACAATACTGTAACACTAAGAGATAGGGATACGTGGAGGCAGGTACGTATCCCCGTAGACCGCGTAGTTGATGCGCTAAGGATGTTCCTTGAGGGCACCGACATAAGCGAGCTTGGCACACCCATAAAGTGAGCCATCAAGCACCATATTACCTGCCTCAGCCCTACATTATACCTAAGACTCCATGGTGGTACGGCCATAAGTAACAGCAGCTATTAATCCTGGCTACATCCCTGCTATTTCTTAACCTGGAGGGACAAGACTCTATGAGCGCTGAGGAGGCTAAGAAACAAGAGCAGCGGGAGGAACTCCCCCGTAAGAAGATAGACGTTCGCAGTGCACTAGCCATGATCCCTCCTGCATCCCAGTTACTTGGCAAAGAGAAAAAGCAGCGCGAACGCAGGGTGAGGCTACGCTTTCACGACGAGATAAAGGAGGGCATAGCTAAGGTCAGCCCTGATCTCCTCAAGGAGATAGGCGAGGGAGCGTACATAGAAGTAGTAGTTGCTCATCGGCACAAGTTCCGTTACCGTGTGGAAAAGGACGAGAATGTTCCACCGAACGAGGTATGGGTTAATGGATCTAAGCTACCAGAGTACGGTGTCTCAGACAACACCATAGTGACTGTAAGGACTATTAAAGCCTAATCATCTACGCACGAAATCAAGTAGTCCTAGGTTTTTGCTAATGGTTGTATGTGCAGGTTTACTGCTTCAAGCTCATACCATACCGCTACGTCTGCTTGCTAAATATAAGCCTCTAGCCTCACTACTAGGATAATTATTTATTCCAGGAGTCTTGTCATGGGACCACTCTAACATACTTAAGAGGGCATTAACTAACTAGAGAGCATGAGAGTACCAGAGTATAACAGTTCTAATGGCTGTGCCTATTTATCGGCCGAGTGGAAGCTAGGGTGAAGCTAATATGCCAGAGAGTGTGGATCCATATAGGCTACTGCGTACACTAGAAGATGTAACTGACAAGCATGCACGTATAGTAAAGTCGCTAAATCGAGCCCTAGTTAGGCTGCGTAAGGATATAGAAGATGAAGAATTGCAAACACTAGTACTCAGCTATATACGCCGTCTGCGCGTTCTGCGCCAGCGTCTTGTAAATAGCCTCAACGGTGCTATAGACTTAGACTCTACAATTGCAGAGGTCAGAGACAATATAGCTACACTCAGCGAATACATGATAATAGTGGGTATGGAGTATGAACGAGATCTGCTAAATAAGGCTTTGATACTTGCTCGGCGTGGTGCACGACTCCTAGAAGAAAACCGTGGCTTGATCGAGGATGACCTAAACCAGATAGACGAGCTTGTCGAGAAACTACAGTACATAGTTGATAAATATTATTAGTGAGTATTAAATATTCATACTATTATCCTACTCTACTGCTGTAAAGGCTCGACATGGCTGTACAGCATCAAACACAATAAGTAACGCGCACTCAGCCTGTCATCGTCTTCGTATTACTATACCTTCAACAATTCTGTCGGATTTTACGTCTGTTATCCTCACGTCTACGATCTCCTGCTCACGCAGACCAGAACCGTCCACAGCTACAACAGGACCGTGTTTTATTGGATATCCTATCCACTTCGAGAGCTTTGGGTGCTTGCCTACTATAATGACGCGTACTATAGTACCTATCATCCTCTTCTTTGCACGCTTATTTATCTCTATAGCCTTTAATTTTACCGGATGATTTAGCGTACACGGAATCTTTGTCTTCATTAGCTTCTCTAGGGCTGATAATGGTAGCGGCATAAAGCGATAGGCAGTTATTTTCTCTGCGCCAACACGGTATAGGGTCTCCATAAGGTTTACAGTCTTTTTTATAGTTCTAGTTGTCTCGCCGGGAAGGCAGTACATTATGTAGACATACGGTCTAATGCCGTGTCTCTTCAGCCTCTTCACGGCTTCTATTGTTTCGCGTATAGTTACCGGTCTGCCCAGTGCCTCTAGCAGTCTTGCGTCCCCCGTTTCCGCGCCTATGTGTACTGGTGTTCCGCGAAGATACTTGCCTAGTACTTCTGCAGCCTCTTCAGTCACCAGGCTTGGCTTAATGTTCTCAACCATTACTACTGCTTCTCCTGCTGATACTTCTGGTATGGATGCTAGTCTTCTGAGTAGCTTGCGTATAGCCTCTATGTTTGGGCCAGGACTCCTAGGATCTACTAGGGGTTTGGGCTCAACAAGCCAGTCGCGACCATAGTCTAGGAAGTCTGGCCCGCTTAACACTATACGACGAACACCTTGTTCTATGAGTTCCTTAACCTCCTGGTATACGTGGTCTATGCTGCGGCTCCTTGCATAGCCCCATAGCGGGATGACGCTACAGTATGCGCAGCCTGGTACAGGTTTCTCCGGCAGCAGCTCCTCTGGGAGAATACTGGCTAGGTCTGGTATCATGTAATTACTACACCCACGTACGGCTTCAACATACACCCTTGCTGCCCAGTATAGCGGATAGCCACGTATGACCCGTGTGCTCGGGCGGTATCTCTCCCAGACTCTTCTGGACATTACAGGGCATCTTCTGTTCATTACAAGTCTACCGTTTTGGACGTACGCTGTTCCACACAAGCCGTGCAGACTCTCATAGTCCACCGCTCTCTCGCTGATTATGCCGTCTTCTACTAGCTTTTCTATTACTGGTTCAGCTTCCCCATGCACACCTATGTCTGCTCCAACACGTACAACAAATTCAGGATCCGATGCTATGGGGCCTCCTACTATTACTGCTTTTCTACCATGCCTTCTACGCCACATTCTGACTATTTTGGCCACAGTTCTTTCATCAATGGACATGGCGCTTATCATTAATACATCATATTGATTCACTATGTGAGGATTGTCGAACAGAGTCTCGGCTGTAACTAGCTCAACGCCTACTCCCAGTTTCTCTAAAACACCCGCCACTGTGCGGGGGCCAGCACCGATAGCGTCAACTGTTACTATACGTCTACCGTAACTGCCTCGTGCTAAGGCATCTACTATTAATACCTCCATTAGTCTATGCCCTCTTAGCCCATTGTTAGTGTGCTATTAGCGCCCGAAAGGAGCTTAACTAGAAGTTCTATTGCCATGTAATACAAGTCTCTAGACTCTAGGGGCTATAATAGGTGCACATGCTGTACACTACAGTAGCAGCATTACTATTCTAATACCTCCATCCTAAGCTAGAGGTGCCACGGGGTTGAGCCTATGGCCGAGGAATACTACGACTACGATATGGAGAGACGGCGGCGACAGTCGCTAGCAGAAGAGAGTCTGAATGAGCAACTTTTAGGAATTACAAGAGCTTTAAGCGAAACCGTTGTGAGTATGAAGGAAATAGTCTCAGCTCTCACCAGCGCAGACGACAAAAAGCTAAAGGAGATTCATAGAAGGATTAAAGAATCTAAGGAACGCGTAGAGTCCATGAAGGAGGATGCCCTAACGTATCTAGCGCGTTTGGGTGACCTACTTAACACGAGTACTCTATACAAGGACGTGTTCCTGGGCTTGACCCATATAGCGCAGATGACAGAGGGTATAGCTTACCGTTCTTATCTTCTAGCATCTAACACTAACATAACAAGCGCTACCATAGCTGAGCTACTCACATCAATAGCTGAGAGTATACAGAAAGAGTTCGAGCGTCTAGAAGTGGCAATCCAGGCCCTCAGCTCGAGCCCTAAGAAAGGCTACGAGGAAGCTCAGCTCGTCACCGGCATAGAGGATGAGGTTGACAACCTATACCGCCAGCTAACATTCGCCATGTACCGTGAGCTGCGCCAAGACCTAGTGGCACTGATGCTGTTAAGAGACATCGTTGACATGATCGAAGATGTTGCCGATACTATTAGAGACGCTGCCGAGAACGTCAAGTTCTTAGCCCTCTATCGTGTTGCACGGCACTAACCTTAGCGCTTCTATCTCTACCTCCCTCCCCGTTAGGGGAGCCACAAGCTGCTAGTACCTTGCCTACTTTGCCTACACAGTAGCCGGCTGCACTTGCAAGGTGCACTCAACCATGTCATTTCATGGCGTACTGCTCGGTTTACGTGTTATAGTATTTGATCCAGAGGAGGCGCGAGATCTATATAGACTAGGCTTCTACGGTAAGCCGCTTGGTATACCCAAGCCTAGAGATGCAGAGTTCAACGCACCTCTTGAACTCGGTCTTGTCGAGGCTGTTTACCTGGCAGAGAAGGGGCTCTTGTCAGTAGTAGACGAGAACGGTGCCGATATCACGCCCGACGAGCTAGCTGCCCGCGCTCGCGAACTCATACCAAGGTTCGACCTTATATATAAGGTGTATAAAGAACTACGTGATAAGGGTTACATTGCACGCTCGGGGCTCAAGTATGGTGCTGATTTCGCTGTCTACGAGAAAGGTCCTGGGATAGACCATGCACCCTACCTCATCCACGTGATAGAGACCGGCGAGAAGATAGACCCATTAGAGATTATACGCGCTGGGCGGCTTAGCCATAGCGTCCGCAAGGCCTTCATACTGGCTATAACGGGGCCTGGAAACGCTCCAACAAGGTACCTGATGTTTAAGTGGAGTAAGCCCTAATAAGATAGTCTAACTTTCTACACAGCGTGGCGTAGCTCTACTCTTTCGCCGGAGGGCGCTAGCGGATGAGGAGTCCAGGGCTGGGACTAGCTGTTAACACTGCATCCCCAGCATGAGGTGGCAGGATATGTCATACCGCCGGGGGCGTGCTCCTCCTAGAACACCGCGCAGAGGACCACAGAAGGGAGGTCCAGCAGGAAAGCCGAGACCGCTACCCCTCCCTAACGGTAAGTGCAATCCACTCTGTCCACACTTCAAGTGCTTAAACAACGCACTAACAATAGTGAGGAAGCCCTCCCATGGCAAGATGCACCGCGTGGCATACTGCCGGTGGATAGGCGACGAGTGCATAGGAGGCTCATGCCAATATGCTGCATGCACGCTGAAGGCGCTCCTACCCGATGGCACGTGCCTTTACGCTAAGGAGAAGCAGCAAAAGGAGACTAGGATAGAGGACCTTGAAAAGGAGCTGGCTGCAGAAGAGGAGACAATGTCACGTGTCGAGAGACTTATGAAGAGAAAAGGCTACGGACTAGACGAGGACATACTCTAGCACCACCCGGCCATTACCCGCTATAAGCGGCGTTCTAGCTTCGTAGGCGGTTTTCCCGGGATATCACTATCCTGGTCGCCACTACGCCATTTGTGATAGAGACTATGTTCTATCCCTAGGACATCGAACACCTTACCCACTATGAAGCGCACCATATCGTCTATGGTTTTAGGCTGATGGTAGAACGCTGGTGATGCTGGAAGCACTACTGCGCCGTTTTCAGCTGCTAGAAGCATATTACGAAGCTCAGCTACACCTAGAGGTGTTTCACGTACAACCAAGACGAGGCGTCGCTGCAGCCTAAGCGTGGACAGAGCAGCGCGAGTTACAAGGTTATCCGCTATCCCGTGGGCTATGGCTGCGAGCGTCCGCATACTGCATGGCGCCACTACCATGCCTCCAAGGGGTATCCTACTGCTACTAGCATAGGGGGCGTCGATCTCGTCATCTCGGTATATTCGTGTATTCATTGCCTTGAGCAAGTCTGTGAGTGCTACTCCCATTTCCTCTCTAGCTACATGGTCTGCGCTCCGCGTATATACTATGGCCTCAAGCAGCCCTATGGCATGCAGCATCTCGGCGAGTTTTATGCCGTATACTACACCGCTAGCTCCTGTTATGCCTACTAGTATCTTCTTCCTTGAAGAATACTGTGACATATCCTAATCCTCCAAGTACATAGCTGTGCGACTTGACAATTGCCGGTCTATTTAGTTTCTCTGATAGCTGCTCTATGTACTCTTCCAGTTCTCCGACATCACACCACTGCTTGAGGGTTATGCAGAGACCTTTATAGTTCCTCCAGTATCTTTTTGCAAGTAGTAAAGCTAGTATCGGGACTATTCTGCATACCCAAGTCCTCACGAGGAATCTCTTCAGTAATTGACGAGGTAGGAAGACATCCCCTATCGCTAAGCCTCGCCGGGCCACATTAAGCATAGATACAAGCGCCTCAGGGAGAGACTGGAAGTCGCGAGACGCGTAGAACGATGTTACTATATCTACGCCTCTATTACGTACTGGTAGGTGCTCTGCGACACCTGCTACGCGCTCGCATAGGATACCGGTACACGCTGTACTAAGCAGGCGGGTAGAAGGATCAACGGCCACTATGAAGCTCTTATCTAGCAGCCTTCGTATAGCCTTGAGCGAGGTACCAGGCCCACTTCCTACGTCAACCACTATTACTTGCCGGTGCTCATAACCTCTAAGCCCTGCGCTATTAACGAGTGCTTCTACTGCATCGCGTCTGACTATATCCTCTAGTCCGAGCGACATGAACTTATTCATGAAGTTGTATACGTGCTTTATCCCCTCTATCTGCGACACTATTAGTGCCCATGTACGATGGTCTAGACATCTATGCTCGATGCTAGCTCTTGCCGCCACATCTCGGACGCCAATGGCTGCTCTAACACGGTAGCTGGGTCTCTTTATCCGTTCCAAAGTTGACGACCTCCTATTACAGTAACCCTGATACTGCAGTAGCTGTCTCTGGTGAGCTTGCTTCTGGATACCATGCTCCTAGCCAGGAACTTGTATGAGATAAAAGTATAGAGCCTGCTCTGCGTTGCTATGAAATAGAAAACTTAGCTGCCCGGCGGTATGCCCTACACTGGGGTCCAAGCGTGCTAGCTGGCATCTTTGGTGCACTGCCACTATCCGCTATAGGAGCCTACGACGTGCCCTGGGTCCCTACCCGCCGCCAGCTAATTGGCTACGTGTTGCACATAGCTAGAGTAGGCCATGGCGACATATTCTACGATCTTGGATGTGGCGATGGCCGTGTAGCTATAGAAGCAGCCAAGCGTGGCGCTAGGGCAGTATGTGTTGAGCTTAGACGCGACCTCATAGAGTCTGCTATGGAGAATGCTAGGAAGGCCGGCGTCTATGACAAAATAGAGTTCATAAACGACAACTTCTTCAACATTACACTCAACAAGGCAACTGTAGTATACATGTATCTACTCACACGCGTCAATGCTGCACTTAGGCCAAAGCTCGAAGCCGAACTCAAAATAGGTGCCCGCATCGTAACACTCGACTTCGCTATTCCGGGGTGGAAACCTATCCATGTGGAGAAGTACTATATAGGTGGCTTGACTAGGACAATCTACCTCTATACGAGAGGCATAAGCGACATAGCTGCTAGAGCTTAAAACTCTCGCCGCATTAATACACAAGCAGCCTAGTCTCTACACGGCTCATCAACTCCACGTATCCTCGCAAGCTCCTGGAGTACCGGTATTTCCTTAAACTTCTTACAAGGGAGCATGCTCCATATTATCCCGGGCGGCTTCTCTACCCCCACGAAACGGAGCAATCTGCGGGGCGTTGCAGCAATGTCTACTGCTAGGTCGTAGAGCTCCCTAGGTATATGTTCCACGAGCTGCAGGTCATGAATAGTCGTAGCTATAGGAGTGTCCTCTCCCACCAGCCCCAACTCCCTCATGATACCATACTCTATCTCCGCGTAGCCTTCGCCCTTACCTACCCGGTGCCCCCTCTTATCTACAGCAACAGAGCCAGTTACTATAAGGTCTATACCTCCCATCGATCGGAGCTCGTCTATTGATAGTTTCTTACCCAGCTGAAACGCTCCACGTATAGTAGCGGCCCTCCCATATAGATTGCCCGGTATGAAGCGTGGGTCTAGTAGTAGGAATCCCTCTCTTAGACGTGGAGTAGCCATTACCAGTATCTTGCCGCCACGTAGTGCGGCTAGACGGACCCACTTCTGCGGTGCATCAGGGTTAGCCTTGACTATCCTGGCTCTTCTCCACTCTGGGGTCTCTGTAAGCCTGGCTGCCGCCTCCTCGGCTCCCTTAAAGTTGGGTATACGCCCGTAGACTGGCCGTGGGAACGCTGCAACTCCGCGCTCCTCTAGTAGCCTCCATATATGTTCACGTATCCTTTGCTTTTCTCTAGAGGGCCTGCTCATGGATTACGCCCCTAGCTTCTCTAGTAGCGATTCTATTCTTTCAGCACTACTACCGAGACTCTCTAGCAGCCCTTGTATCCTAGCCCGCTGTAGTAGAACGGAAGCCGCTATCCTAGCAGAGCGATAACCTCTTCTTGCAAGTGGCGTGACTCCACGCAGCCACTCTAGCGTCCTTGCTACGTCGCGGATACTTTTCCCGAGCCTAGCTGCCGCCTCAGACAGTGTACTGGTCTCAGCAATCGCTTGGAGAACCTCTAGTTGCTCCGGCTTTACCCGTATAGAGGGGTCAAGGAGCAGCCTTACAGATTCGCTAAAAGCCTCGAGAGCTGCGCCATAAACAATATCTTCGAGTTCTTCCGCGTCTATCAAGAATACATCCTCAAGCTCTATGACCGATACTCCAAGCTTCTCTGCGAGAACCCGTGCTGATTCATCTGCAAACCCTTTACAGACTACCAGTGGCCTAGCGTTTAGCAACACCGCATTACTGTAGACTTGGCGTATTCCATGTATGTCTAACCTACCCGCCTTGACTTCAACGACGTAGAACTCTCCTTCAGGGCCCTCGGCTAGTGCATCTACCTCACCTATTTCAACCCCATCTACCACTATACGCTTATGTGTTTCAAGTATCTTATAGCCGCGCTGCTCGAGTAGCCGGAAGGCAATCCTCTCGCTGGCTAGCCAGCGCCTAACTCCGCCCTTAGTCAACTGCAGTGCACCCCTCATATCTTACGATAAGAGTATAAACTGTATAGCATGTTTAGACCTCGAGAACTCTACAAACCCTTATGACTCTCAGCCTAGCGGGCCAGTTCAGCGGGGTATGCCATGGAGGTCGAGCGCAGCAAGCTCCTAGTAGAGCCCGTTAGAGACGTAGAGATCGACCCCGATAAACCGTTAGCAAGTCTTATAGACATGCTAGACAGCATCCACGGATTCATGGCTGGCCACGTGGTTAGAGCTGTACGGCTCCTATCACGTTGCCTTCGGAAGTCTGATCTACGTGTGATATCGTTTACCGCTAACCTAGTAGCAACAGGCCTTCGGGGGGTCTTCGCCCAGCTGATACGCGAGAACCTCTTCAATCTAGTTGTTACAACGTGTGGCGCTATAGACCACGACATAGCCCGGGGAAGCGGGGGTGCATACTATAAGGGCTTTTTTGAGACAGACGACCGTATGCTCCACGATCTCGAGGTGCACCGGCTGGGTAACGTATTCATACCCATGGAGGACTATGGACCACGAGTAGAAAGAACCGTGTACAGTATACTAGACCGACTAGACCGGTCGAGAGAGTGGGCCATATACGAGATACTATGGGAGATAGGCAAAGAACTCAGAAGCGATAATGGTAGCATACTTGCCGCTGCAGCTGAGACCGGGACCCCGCTAATAGTCCCCGGCTTCCTCGACGGTGCATTCGGTACTGCTCTCTTCACATACCTGCAGACGCACCGAGACTTGAGGGTTAACGCGTTCCGAGACGAGGAGGTTATGTCCAACAAATTCTTCACAGCTAAACACGCCACAGCATTGATCATCGGTGGCGGCATAAGCAAGCATCATGCTATATGGTGGGCACAGTTTAGAGAGGGCTTCGACTGCGCAGTGTACGTCACTACTGCTGTAGAGTATGATGGAAGCCTTAGCGGTGCTCATCCTAGGGAGGCTATAACTTGGAATAAGCTCCGCCCAGAAGGCGAGAGCGTCGTTGTATATGGCGATGCGACGGTAGTGTTGCCCATTATAGTGGCTGGCGTACTAGCCGAGTATAGGAAGAAAAATGCTAAGAATAAAAATGACGGGTAGCTGGGATATGTTTCGGGACACTAGGCTGCCATCGGCTATACGACGCTGGTAGGGTCTATTCCCCTTCTTCTAGCGATATCAACGGGGTCTATGAAGCATAGTGGGTCGTCTCCCCACTCGTCGCCGTAGATTTCTAGGGCTCTTCCGCGGCTTCCTCCACCGCATATACGGCGGAACGCACAGCTGCTACACTTAGGACCGCGTAAGTGCTTTTCGACTTCAAGGAACGGTTTGAGAGCAGGATTATCTGGGTTTAGTATTTCGCGTAGCTTTTTCTCGCGTACATTGCCTAGGCTTACCCAGTCTACAAACTGGCAGGGCTTTACCGAGCCGTCGGGATATATGCTTACGCTTTTTCTCCCACAGTTGCCCTGTGCGTCAAGCATCTTTATATATTCTATGAATTCCTCGTTGGACTTTGAGAGCTTGTCGGCTATATATATACCCATGAACTGGCCTCTGACTACAAGTATCTCCATTGTGTCTGCGTACTTCCTAGCTTCGTCTACGAGTATGTCTGCTAGCCATCTCAGCTGCTCATGGGTTGGAAGCCAGTCCTTTATTCCAGTACCACGGCCTACAGTGTCTAATATGTAGAGGCTTATCCTCTTTATACCTATGTCGTAAGACCAGCGTAGAATCTCTGGGACCTCCCTAACGTTGTACCTGGTTATTGTTGTCCTTATGCCGACGTCTATCCCTGCATCTATGCTGTTTCTTATACCGCGCAGCGTAGCCTCAAATGCACCCTCTACTCCTCGGAACTTGTCATGCCATCCTGGCTTGACGCTATCTATAGAGATACCTACATACACGAAGCCATAGGATGCTAGCCTCTCCGCCACATCACGCGTTATCAAGGTGCCGTTCGTGCTAAGGGATAGACGGGGTCTCTGCTTGTTAGCCATGGGCTCCATTATCTCCCAGAAGTCCTCTCTCACTAGGGGTTCGCCGCCGGTTACTACGACTAGGGGTATACCTATCTCCACCATTTCCTCTGATAGTCTACGTGCCTCTTCAGTAGACATTTCCTTGGGCAGCCTATTCTGAATAGCATTTATGTAGCAATGTGCGCACTTTAGATTACACTGATACGTTATATTCCAAAACACTATGGGTCTAAGAATGTTTGAGAACTGAGACGGCCTCTTGGGCCCATAATGCCCCTTTATACGTGTTGATACGGTACCTTTACCTGCAACCATTACAGTAACAGGTATCACTTATAACACACCTCTTACATATTTGATACGCTTAACCATATATAAATGCAAAATAATTATAGCTATTACACCTATCTTATTACGCCGGGAAGCAAGTCCTCTAGACTCTTGATTACCATATAATCATTGAGATATGGGCAGTTCCCCAGCCGTCTTAGGATCTGCTTTACCTTCGCCTCGTCGACAGCATGTACCATGAAGTAGCATAGATGCCTCCAACTCCCAGGCGGCGTCACTGAGCGCTTGACCACGTGGGTAGCTTCCTCGACGCTATCTACGACCCATTGGCATAGCATGTCCAGCTGCTCCATGTCCCTAGGTGCTAGCGTAACCATGCCATTGTAGACAAAGCCCAGCCTATGACCGTCCAGAGCCGCTCCAGGGTCACCTAGTATACCTTTCTCTAGCATCTTGTGCATTGCTGCTACAACCTGTTCTTCTGTGAGCCCAAGCCGATTAGCTATTACCGCGTATGGGCGCTCCTCCAGTGGCAGTACACGTAGCGCGCGAGCGAGAGCCATGCTGTACCCTATATCCTCTGGCCTGGGTGGGTTAGCCGCAACACTGCTAAGCGGACCAGCTCTGCTGACGCCCTTCTCAAGATCATACTTTACGCTGAGCCGGAGGGTTCTCTCCCCCCAAAGTACCAGCCACTTGCCGCTACCGTATTGTTCTGCTGCCTTTCGTGCAGCTTCTACTATCTTTTCAGGATTCTCATGCTTTCCTACTACCCATAGATTGTAGACTGGGTGATCTCGTAGGTAACTGTGTGTAACTTCTAAGACTCCTGCCAGATACCTTGTTGCTTCTCTGGGCTTGGCTGTCTCTATTGCTATTAAGGCTGCCCGCTTTCTAGCCGCTCTATAGTTTAGGTAGAAGCCTATACGTTTTAATATACGCTTTTCCTTTAACGTTTTCAGCATGTCCAGGAGCTCGGCCACGCTGATACCCAGTCTCTCGGCTACATCATGGTACGGTGTAGGTGTTAGAGGAAATCTATACTGTAGCTCCATAAGCGCTTCAGCTACTATTTCGCCGCCGAGCTTCTCCACAATATTCGGAACGAATCTATTCATAATACTCACACCCATAATATCTTAGAGCTAGGGGAATTGTAGACTTGCAATACTTAGGCTTGAGGTGGGAGCACATATTTTAACCCCTCTATCTCGCTCACAGCCTTTTCCGTGTCCAGCCCCAGCTTCTCTACAAGCCTTGTAAACTCGCCAGGGCTGTATGGACAGGCTGGGTCTTCTGCTAGAGGGTCGCCGAGTATCGTATATGCGCGCGCCCTACTACCGCCGCATATATCGCGGAACTCGCAGACACCACACCTGCCTTTGAACTCAGCTGCGCGTATCTTCTTCATCAGGATATTTTCCCGGTATATCTTAACTATGCTCTCTTCCCTTACATTGCCTACAGGGTAGGGCATGAAGCCGCTGGGGTATACGAGTCCATCATGCGATATGAATACTATGCCTTTGCCGTCTCGCGTCCCAGTAGTTGATGCTAGAGGTTTATCCCTGGGCCCTCCGAGGAGGCTACGTAGCCTTGAAATAAGCTTATGGTATAGAGGACCGGGTTTGAGGACTTCGTCGGGATCGTAGCCGTGTAGCTCGAGTAGCCTGCGTGTGAGCGCTATACGTCTAAACATTGGTCCCTCAGTTGTGCGTACTATTATACCATACTTAGACGCCTCGTATAGGAAGTGGCTTACGTCTTCCCACTCCTGGGGCGCGAGGTCTAGGTCCTTTTGCGCACGGCCAACTGGTATGAGGTAGAAGACTTCCCATACACGGACGCCTAGGTCATACAGTAGTTTTACCATGTCGGCTAGGTCCTCTACATTATCTCTCATGACTGCAGTATTAACTTGGACCCTCAGACCGCTATTAAGCATCGAACGAGTTACCTCGATACTCCTGCGGAAGACTCCAGGCACGCCGCGTATGCGGTCATGAATCTCAGGCCTGCTGCCGTCAAGGCTTATGCTCACTCCCTTGACTCCCATTTCAATCATTCTTCTTATCTCGGCATCAGTAAGTTTTGGTGTTATAGCCGGCGCCATGGCTACAGTTATATCGTGCTCCTTAGCTCTAGCCACTAGGCTCCAGATGTCCTTCCTCATCAGAGGATCGCCGCCAGTAAACACGAGTATGGGAGAAGGCTTACCGAAGCCCGCAATATCATCTATAAGCCTGATTCCTTCTTCATGGCTTAACTCGCCTGGAAGAGGCTCAAGTATAGCTGATGCACGGCAGTGCTTGCATGCAAGCATACACGCCTTAGTGGTCTCCCAGAAGATTAGGAGGGGTTTCTCGTCGAATGGCCAGCTTCTGTGAATAGCTACAGAGTGCCTTTTAGATCCATGGTGCATCATTAACCCCGTTTAAACATCAGCCTTCGATAACCATTAATAATGATTCTCTCGGAGCCTCCTAGCGGCGTGATGAGGCTAGACGACGCGGAGATGAGTAGTTTCCCCTAGTCGATGAAGAGGCGCTGGGGGCTGACCAGACCCCATATGTGGATCCTCTACAGCCCTATGAAAATCCATTGAACATTTGGAATCTCTGTATATATCTCTCAGATAGCTGGTTCCGAAAAAGACTATACATGGAGCATAGTCTATGGTGTTAGTCGCTCTGGGTCACGTGGCAGTAGACGAGCTTCGCGTATATTACCGAGCCCTAGCAGCTGCATAGCTACTCTCTCAAGGCCTATACCTGCACCTCCGTGTGGAGGCGCTCCGAAGCGGAACATGTTGAGATACCATTCGAAGTTCTTAGGGTTTAGGCCCTTCTCTTCTATCTGCTTTACTAATACTTCGTACCGGTGCTCACGCTGCCCGCCTGTCGCTATCTCGAGCCCACGGAACAGCAAGTCAAAGCTCAGAGTCCACTCTGGATCGTCCGACTTTTTCATAGTGTAGAAGGGTCTAGCACGCCATGGATACTCGGTCACGAATACCATCGGGGAGCCATACTCGCGTTCAATTATCTCGCCTAGCTTCCTCTCGCCCTCACTGCTTAGGTCCTCTCCCCATTCTACATCTATTCCTGCTGACTCGAGTAGTTTATAGGCCTCGCGGATAGTTATCCTTGGTATCTCCTTCGGCTCTTCGAGTATGGCGTCGGGGAAGCACTCTTTTATCCGGCTACCAAAGGTTGATATGACTCGCCTTATCATTGCACGTACTACGCCTTCTACGGCATCCATCACATCCTCGAAACCGTCTATGAACCCCATTTCTAGGTCTAGGCTCGTGTACTCCGTTAAGTGGCGTGTAGTGTGGTGCGGCTCTGCACGGAAGGCTGGACCTATCTCGAAGACACGCTCAAACCCTGCTATTACGCCCATCTGCTTGTAGAGCTGCGGAGACTGCGCTAGGAATGCGGGCTTATCGAAGTAGACTATGCTGAATACCTCTGCACCACCTTCTGTAGCAGCGCCCACTATCTTTGATGTAAATATCTCCACGAAGCCGTGCTCATAGAACCATTCCCTGGCTGCTCTAACCATTTCGGCCTCTATAAGAAAGATTAGAAAATTCCTTGGATTACGTAGGTCTAGGAATCTCCAGTCGAGCCTCTTTGCCAGTATAGTCTTTGTGTGGTCCTTTATGTCTATGGGGAGCGCATCCGCCTTGGAGTATACTGTGAGTTCATTTACTACGAGTTCACGGCCTCCTAGAGCTGCCTTGCTCTCAACTAATGTTCCACGTGCCGCTATTACGCTTTCAGGTGTAAGGTTCTTTGCGGTCTTCCATGCCTCTTTTGACACGTTCTTCTTTACAACCAGCTGTATCTTTCCGGTACGGTCGCGTAGAACGACGAATACTATACCGCCGTGTGCTCTTACCGTATCAACCCATCCGGCTACAGTGTATTCTTTTCCTACTTCTCCTTTGTCAAGTAGTTCTACTATGTATATCCGGCTACGCAGGCTTATCCCCAATGAGGCTCCCGGAGGAGGCGGAGCAGAGAGAGGCCTTCTTAAGAGCTGTTACTGTTGTACATCCTTTTTGGCTTCTTCGACGCCGACTTCGGCTACAAATTCCTCAAAACTGGTATATATGTTAACTCCGTAATCTTCCAGCTCTGTACGGTATTTGCGCTGCTGCGTGATAGCTATTACCCTCGCAGCCACCTTCATAGCTACCTTGGCAGCCTCGTACACCCTTTTCACGAGTCTACGTTCACGCCGCCGCTCTATAACTATTAGCATTTTGTCACCACCAAGTCTTGCCACCACGTCTGGAGGTATACGCTTTGTCTCAACAGCCTCTCCGCCAGCCCTTACTATAGTCTCTATAGCCTTTCCGGCCTCAGATGACT
Source organism: Pyrodictium delaneyi (assembly GCA_015661645.1). Lineage (GTDB taxonomy): Archaea > Thermoproteota > Thermoprotei_A > Sulfolobales > Pyrodictiaceae > Pyrodictium > Pyrodictium delaneyi_A. The sequence goes on along the minus strand of DQVR01000090.1, from coordinate 5,321 downwards.
CATTCCCTATTCTCCGCCTTGGAAGCTTTGGCATGCGTTTTTGCTCCGGCTTCTCATGGAGTATAGGTATTGGTTTAAACAAATCCTCGCCGAATACATCCATTAGCCTAAGGGCTGTATTCAGCGATATGTCTACCTCCTCTTGCTCGTACATATACACACTTCTACGACTAACGCTCAGTATAGCCGCTAGGTCGCCAAGACTGTAGCCTTTACGCATTCGTTCTTCTCTAAGCTTCTCACCATCAACCCTCATGTAGTAGTTGCCCTGTCTCTTGACAACGTAGATAGAGTTGTTAAGAGCCGCTTCTAGCCCAGCCGCACTTACTACATAGACGCCTGACCGCTCATGGGCCACCATGTAGTCTATCTCTACACCGCTATCTCTATTGGCTACTACTAGGCCCGCAGCATCCAGCAGCAGGCTACATTCCCTTAGTTCTCTAAGCTCCCTAGACTGTAGCTGTGCTGTATCCTCGACAATCTTCACGAGCAATGGGCTTTCACCGTTACGTGATGCTACTACATCTATACTGCGTTTTCTTGGGTCCTCTGGATACACTACCTTGTCAACACTATAGCCATATATCTGCAGCGTCCTTATAGTTTCCCACAGCACGCCCTCTACCGACTTCATCGCTTCCTCTAACCCCACCCAGTTATTTACACTGAAATTGATAGAGAGACTATTATAAGAGTTTTAAACGGAGAGAGCAACCGCCGCATCTCGCTCCCACTAAGCTCCCATTTTTCCTTTGCAATATCCTCCTCTAGGATATAGCCTAATGCTCTTGCTGCCCATCGGTCTGGACCTGCAAGCTTATAGTACCCCATATGACCTATACGCATGTATACAAAGAAGAATGGTAGCTTAACCAGATTACGCATGTACCAGGGGAGTACGCTGCTTAACAACTCTATCTCAGACTTATCGAATACATGATACTGCCCCGACACTAACCGTATACTAGGGTTCTCTTCGCTTACAAGTTGTGCTAGACTCTTGTACTCAGCAGGACGGTGGGATTCGAAGAATTGCTTGTCTTTATATGCCTTATGGTATATGTAGCGATGTAGTCTTTCTCCAATATAGGCCATAGTCAATCCCTTATCACATGTACAGCAGGCAGTCCTGTTTATTCAGCAACAGTCTTCTGCATATAGAAGTATAGCCGCCATATTAGCACTCCTAGATACTTCTATTTAGCGTTATGCAGTTATACCAGATGAGGCCTCTACAGGGGATTGCCTGGACAATAGCGCTTGAAGCTAAAATATGGCGTGGAGGCGCGGTTCTCTACTTCTGGGGCTTGTAGCGGGCGTATACCATAGCGTGGTCCTTGTCAAAAGGCTCTAGGTGTACCATGTCTACTATCTCGAAGCCACGGTTCTTTAGTACCTCTATCTGGTTGCGGAATACTTCGCTTGGCTCCTTTGTTACGTCGATGCTCCGAGCCTTTATTGCTAACAGGAGGTAGCCGCCCTCCTTTAGAAAGAAGTCCGCGTTATCGGCTACTATCTCTGCCTGTTCTGGCTGTGCTACGTCAGCATATATACCATCAACGAGTTCTACTATATGACGGTACTCATAGGGCTTCTTAGCGTCCGCTAGTAGCGGGAGCATATTAGGCCTTGTCTCACAGACAGCAATCAGCTCCCTCATTACACGCGGCGCTACGTCAAGCGCGTAGATCTTGCCCTCTAGGCCTATTATGTCAGATACATGGCTGGGTGTCGTACCCGTAGCCGCACCGAGATAGAGTATACGGTGTCCCGGCTTAATCGGCAGCTCCTCTATACCCTTGAGCAGCGCTGCGGCAAGCTTACTACGATATGGATTCCATTCTCTCAGCTCCTTGTCCTCCCACTTGAAGAGCCTCTCGCCGTAAACCCTCTTCCCCGGCGCTAGGTTTACTGTTGCCAGCCTTGTAGAGCCATCTTCAAGCTCGACTACGTAGACACCCTTGTAGCGCTCATGCTCGTAGACATTTACTACTTCTACCATGCCTGTTCACCCGGTTACATATCCTAACATCTACTGATGAATGTGGAATTAAGGTTCAAAACTCGAGGAATCTTACCTCCTCTTACCCCTACCCTTGCCCTTCCTACCCTTCTTGCCCTTCCTACCGCGGGCCGGGCGGGCTGGCTTTGCAGGCTTTGCTGGCTTGATTTCCTTCCTCTTTGGTGGCTTCTTGTATATCCTCTTTATCTCCTCTATCCTCTTCCGTAGCGCCTCCTTTAGCTTGTCGCCGATGAACCTGCCAGTAAAGTAGTCTACCTTGGCAGCTATAGCGAGCTTAGCGGCTAGTGCCCTAGCTATCTTACCGCGCTGCCAGCGCGGGCTGCGATGTATGTCCGGGTACTGAAATATTACACCATGCTTTGGCGGCTTGCCTCCGGTCCTTAGGGCACGGAAGAGGGCCTTCTCGGCGCCTAGTACCTGTATGGTGCTTGCCGGCAGGTAGGCCAGCTCCTCTAGACCGCCAGCCAGGCTTATGAGACGTGCACCTAGCAGTGGACCGACGAGCGCTGTTATGTTGGGCGCTACCTCCTTCATCACCTGGGCTATGTACTCTGAGAGGTCTCTGCGTAGCTTGTATAGCTCTAAGGTTATCCTAGCAAGTCTCTGCATGGGCTCTATATCGAATTCTGGATAATCTGCGCCCATGCTCTTTGCTGCCGCCTCTGCTATCTTCTTCGCCTTCTCCTCGCTGAAGCCCAGCTTGACGAGGTTCTCAGCGGTTATATTGTCTCGGTGGCCAAGCTCAGCTACTATCTTGACATAGTCTTCGTGCTCGCGTACGAGATCATCTAGTTCTGGGAAGTGTAGACTGTACCACTCGCGGAGCCTAGCAGCAAAGAGGTTGGTTGTCTTGTCTATATCGTCTATGGCTCTTATCGCCTGGGCTGCTAGCAAGTCACGCTTCTGTGCTGCACGGCGTAGCTTCCTTCTAGTTGTCTCTATTGTAAACTCGTGTAGAAGCTTGTAGAACTCCTCCTTATTCTTGACGAACTCAGTGCTAGTAGCTATTTCCACGATACGGCTTCTAAAGTAGCGTGCTAGCTCGTTGGCAGGTTTAACCTCTACCTCGAAGCCCTTACCAGAGGCTACTCTAGCCATCTCGCTGGTCTCTACAACCACCGTCCCTACGCCCATCTCCTTTAGCTTGTCCAGGAGCCTTAGGTAGGCTGCTGTAGGCTCGCCACGCTCTATCTTCAGTGCCTCCTCTACCATGTCGTCAAGGCTCTTAGGTGCATGCTCGTAGGCTACTAGATTCTTGTCCTCACTGAGCGCGTAGCTGCCGGTAAAGTGGTCAACGATATAAACCTTCATGGCTGAAATTACCTCCTTCCTGTACCCCCTTTAGGGCTAGCCATACGGAGGAGACTATTTAAGTATTCCATTCCACTATCACCAGGTAAAATGGGTGATTGGAGTTATGAGCAAGAACTACCAAGATGACAGCAATGAGGTCAAGAAGCTAGCAATATTCGAGGGCGAAGCCCGGATAGGTGAGGTCATGCAGGGGCTCCAAGCAATCCAGCTAAGGCCAGAGGACTTCACTAGCCCCATTGCTCTACAAATGGCTCTCAGTAGGATATACGAGGCTGTCCTAAAGGTCCTTGAGGCTGGTCCACGTAAACGCTATGTCGCGGAAGTGAGGTTTACTGACAGCATGGGTAATAATGTGGTGTTTGCAGTTGACCTAGGCGAATCACCGCCACCATTCTCCAAAGATAAAGTTAAGGCGAGGATAGTGGTAGAGATATACGAGGATGAGTAGATGACACAAGCGCCTCAGTAAACTTTCCCTAAGACACCAGCGCTAAGGCTGGTCCTCCACACACTTGACTTCTATGCCTATCCTGGATGCCTTCTCTACTATCTCGCTGCAAGAGTCTTTTCCAAATACAACTATATAGCGTCTGTGGTCGCGGCTGACTGTGGCTTCTATTCCTCGGCGCCGCAGCCTTCCAGCCAGATAGTGAATCAACGCCTCGTCGAGAAGCGTGTCTATTTCCTTTATACAGTAGACTAGGGGTTTCCTTCTCTCTAAGAAGCCTCTCTTTACTAACTGCTTTAGCAGCGATGACGACAATCTTTTGCTTCCTGTAAACACGTTTAGTATTTCTATAGCCTCTCCGGCATTAATGCATAAATTGTCTTCTGCCTTTTTCGTACCTCTAGCCTTAGCGTATTTTAGCAATAGGTAGTACGCTAGGAATTCACGGCGTCCAGGCCAACGCTTTATCATTTTCAAACGCCTCACTTTAGACCATGATAGCCGAAGAGTAGATAGGGGGTACTAGGCTGTCGGGCGTGACCCGATGAAGAACCATGTAAGGGCTGAGCGCTTGCGATGATCTGTAACCAGGCTGCTGAGGGGCGCAACTATGCCACAGCTCCCGGCTGGCAGTGTGGTATACCCCATAGAGACGCTTATCAAGTCCCCCGACACTATGAGTAGCGTGCTTACCGCTATAAGTAGTGGCAGCTGCAAGTGCATGATAGTTGATACACCGTTCGTGGCCACTGTAGAGAATAAGGGCTTCATAGTAGAGCAGGTAATAGGCGTTGGCAGTATCATATGTTCTCCCGGATGCGCTAGAGGCGAGGTTGTCCTACATAGTTCCACGTGGAGCTATGGTAGAGTTGTACCTGGTAACTCCGAGTGCATAGTAGCAGCCTCCAAGGACTTCACATCCATGCTGAAATCTATTGGAGTACACGCTTTTGAAGTAGACTATGAAGAATTCTTCAACCTAGTACTAAGGCGCAACTCAAATGGAGTAATGGTGCTCTCTGATAGAATTAATAGCCTTGAGATACAGCGTAGTAATGGGCGCTGTGGTAATCTCTACTCCTATAATCCTCTCCACCCAGCAGGAGCTGTTGGAAAGCCGGGATTCACTTGCTGTATAAACGAGATCTACGAGATAATCGGCCCACGGTCTAAGCTGCTAAGCCATATTTTAGCAGTAGACGACAAAACCATAATCAGCCAAGTAAGGGGGATGGGAGAAGGCCTAATTGTGTCCTTTAACATTGTTTCCAGTACTAGCTATGCCTCTCTTGCCGCCTGGCTAGGTGTCTTATATGTGTGCGGCTCTACAGCTGAACACTTGTAGCACTGACACATGGAGAAGACTCCGTGAACAACTTATAGGCAGCTTTACCCATGCCCTCAAAGAAGACATGCTGGACTACGATATAGTAGACGTGCTGACCGCTATCAACTCTGTTCCATGCATAGCTACTTCAAGCTCCTGCAGTGGGCGAATCGCCGTACTCTCTGCACCATCTCCAGGAGATAAGC
>DQVR01000088.1 GCA_015661645.1 Pyrodictium delaneyi | reverse complement strand
GTGGTATTCGTCTGTGTGTAGCGTGGCTGTGCCTGCCGTCTGTCTTGCAGGCGTGCTCCTCTTGAACAAGCAGTGAATGGAATCATACGTTTGGACGCGTTATCCTATTTCATATTAAACTCGGGCCCCGGCGTAGGGGCTGTTAGGAGGTGCCCGAATTGCCGGCTGAGCGGCAGCGATGGAGCCAGGATTTCTCGCGCTGGTTCGACTGGGTGCTAGAGGAGGCCGAGATATACGACTATGGCCGCTACCCGGTCAAGGGTATGGGCGTCTGGATGCCCTACGGGTTCCAGATAAGGCGCCGCGTGGTCGAGCTTATCCGCCGTATCCTCGACGAAGCTGGGCACGAGGAAGTCCTCTTCCCTCTGCTTATACCCGAGACTCTTCTACGCAAGGAGAGCGAGCACATACGCGGCTTCGAGGGGGAAGTCTACTGGGTGACCCATGGCGGCACCGAGCCGCTCGACATTAAGCTGGCCCTGCGCCCAACGAGCGAGACGAGTATAACCTACATGGAGAGCTTCTGGATAAAGAGCTACAAGCAGCTACCCAGGAAGCTCTACCAGATAGTAAGCATATTCCGCTACGAGACCAAGGCCACCCGGCCGCTGATAAGGCTCCGCGAGGTAACAACGTTCAAGGAGGCCCACACGGTTCACGCGGACTTCGGGGACGCCGACCGCCAGGTGGCCGAGGCTATTGAGCTCTACAAGCGGATATTTGACGAGCTGGGTATACCCTACGTGATAAGCAGGAGGCCCGAGTGGGACAAGTTCGCTGGCGCGGTCTACACGGTGGCCTTCGACACTATTATGCCGGATGGCCGCACGCTCCAGATAGGTACTGCCCACCACCTGGGCCAGAACTTCACAATACCCTTCGAGGTCCGGATACAGCTCCCCGATGAGAGCCTCGACTATGCCTGGCAGACGAGCTACGGTCTAAGCGACCGCGTAGTAGCCACGGTCATAGCGGTACACGGCGACGACCGCGGAGCAGTGCTGCCCCCTATAGTTGCGCCCATCCAGGTAGTAGTTGTCCCAATACCCGCTCGGGACGAAGAGCAGCTGAGGAGGCTACAGAGCTACATAGGCGAGATAGAGGAGCGGCTCTGCCGCCTCGGTGTACGCTACCGCGTCGACGACCGGGACGACGTGAGGCCTGGCAGGAAGTTCTATGAGTGGGAGGCCCGCGGTGTACCCGTGAGGATAGAGGCTGGGCCACGGGAGGCCGAGAACCGCACCCTTGTCCTAGCGAGGCGCGACACCCTCGAGAAGATCACGATAAGCATAGACGAGCTAGAGGAGAAGCTACCCAGGCTCCTCGAGGACATAGCCCAGAGCCTCCGCGAGCGTGCCTGGAGCTGGCTCCGCAGCAAGGTGAAGCGCGTAGACACGATAGACGAGGCCCGCCGCGTCATAGAGCAGGAGAGAGGCATAGTAGAGCTACCGTGGTGCGGCAGCGAGGTGTGCGGCCTCAAGCTAGAAGAAGAGGTGGACGCGGGTGTCCTTGGCTCGCCGCTCGAGAGGCCTGAGTGGGTTAGGGGTAAACAGTGCCCCGTATGCGGCCAGCCTGCTGTGACGAGTATAAGGCTCGCGAAGAAATACTAGCATCGTCCATCTCTAGATAGAGGCGGAGAGCCTTTTCCAGCACCCGGCCTAGGTCTCCGTGCCCCTCCTTCCTCGCGGCTCTCTCCAGGGCTTCCGCCTCCTCGTCGCTCAGCGCGACCGCTACCAAGACCTTTGCCACTGCTCCCCTCCCCACAGGTTGTAGAGGGTATGGTGCTACCTTTAGAAACTGGTAGCCTCACAGCCTGACAGGCATTCAGGGGCCGCTAGGAAATGGTGTAGTAATACCGGCAACCTCGCCGAGCTACTATTTACACGGCATACTATGTGGATTCTCTAGGGATTCGCGTAGGATTTAAGCTCCAAGTCGTTACGATGAAGCCGTGCATAGACGTGGCTCTCGGGTACCGCGAGCAGTGAATACAGTTAGAAAGCCTGGGGATAGTCTCAGAAGCGCGATGAAGACAGCTGTAGCGGCTATCGGTGGTAGCTGTGCAGCATGTAGTCCTCTAATCTGCGTCCTAGAGAGTCTCAACGCTGTTGTGTTGGCTACGCTTCCTGGTACCAGTAATGCACCACCGAGGTTTGCGCCTAATAGGAGTGGAGCCCAGTATGGCACACGGCCAGTGGAGCATAGCCGTAGCTGGCACATTACCCATGACTCGATCTTGGTATTACTACAACGTAGTATAGAACCTTGTTATAGCCTTGCGACGAAACGCTCCTCAACCCCTGTAAACTGATACCCGCCTATACAGCTACAGCGTTCTATGCCCAACGATATAGCCGAGTGTATAGCCGGCTACATAGCCGTGCGTGAAAGAAGCCAGCTAGCTAGCATTTACCGCCGTTTCTTCTGCTAGCAGAAGTCTTGCTTAGCATATCTCTTAGGCTAGCAATTCTCCCAGACTAGGCTGTGGCCTTTCTTGTTCCGGAAGTGTCGACGCGG
>DQVR01000066.1 GCA_015661645.1 Pyrodictium delaneyi | reverse complement strand
GTCATCGAAGAGGCGTTTCCGCCATGCATAGCAGACCTAGCTACCAGAGCCCGTAGAGGCGACCATCTTAGCCATCACGAGCGCTTCGCACTAGCAACATTCCTTCTCAATCTTGGTGCCGACGTAGAGTACGTTCTAGACTACTTCCGTAACATGCCAGACTTTAACGAGAGAATAGCCAGGTACCAGGTAGAGCATTTAGCCGGTCTAAGGGGCTCTGGTAAGAAGTATCGTGTATATAGCTGCGAGAAGATGAAGACCCTAGGTATATGCAAGGCGGATTGTGGTACACGTAGCCCCCTATCGGCATACTATAGGCGTGTGCGCTTGGCCGGAAAGCCTGTGGAGGGTGGCAGCGATAACCAGTCAAGATAGGTAGCCGGACTAGCACATAAACATCTGCCTAGAAGGTTTAAATCCTAGTAGCTAACTGCCGAGTTAGAGAAAACTGTTGGGAATAAGCAACAGCTACTATCAAAGCCTCCCGGGGGCGGGTGAGATATGCCCTCGGCTTGTGGCAGATCAGCTGGCCCCGACGAGGTGGACAAGGCTATACTCCGTGCACTCAGGAAGATAGGTGGTTCAGCAAAGCCAAAAGACATAGCTGAGAGGGCTGGACTTGACGCCCGTAGAGTAGCAGCCAAGATGAGGAAGTTAGTCCGGCTAGGCCTAGTAGAGCGCAGCGAAGAAGGACTCTACAGTATTACAGAGAACGGGTTAAAGCTCATTGAAGGGCAAGGCTAGCCTTCTCATAGCACATGGCGCTCCCTAACCTTCAGTGTATTTTTAGCTGGCTACGATTTGGGAGCTAGCTCTCACGGCTTATGCAAGGTTCGCTGCTTTATGTAAGTATCCTAGAAGCGCTCTCGCTGCTTGGTCGCGTGAAAGCGGTTTTATACCCTAGGAGGAGCTTGGTAATGCCGTGCTAAAAGAAAGCGTGCCAAGCTTACTGGCCAGCCTTGACTATATAAATTGGCGCTCTTCTGTTGGGGGCGTACAGCTCGACGATGCCCTCCTTTTCGAGCTTGCGCAGAACTTGCTTAGCTAGGCTTACTGTCATGTTGTACTTCTCTGCGACCATGTATGGTGTAACGAACTTCTCCTTCTTTATCTCTCTGCTTATTCTCTTATAGAGCCCCTCGGGGACGAATGCGGTATACTCGCGGCCGCTGCGCTCGGACACGCCACTACCCCCAGATGAGGAGAGTGCCAGTAGCCACTCCGGGTATAAGTACTAACGCCCCGGTAGAGCGGGGCTAGACGCTGCTATAGACTATGGCCTAGGAAGCAGCAGGATCCGAAGACGCTGACACAGTTTCCGGGCATAGAGGGCTCTATAGGGGTGGCGGACCTGGTACCAGCAACGGGGCCGGGTCTTGATAAAGCGGAAACGCTCAATGACGAGCTTCGACGTTGCGGCTGTGGTACGGGAGCTAAGCCAGCTCCAGGGCCTTAGGCTTAACAACATATACCAGGTTGGAGAAGTAATATTACTCCGACTTAAGGGGCCTGGAAGAGACGCAAGAGTCGCGATAGTTCCCGGCGAACGTATACACATCACTTCCTTCGATGTCAGCGATAAGGGTATGCCACCACCCTTCATAATGGGTATAAGAAAGCATATACGTGGCGCAAGCCTCGTAGAGGTCAAGCAGCGTGGCTTCGATAGGATAGTAGAGATGGTTTTTGAGAACAGTGGCCGCCGGTACAAGCTCATAGCTGAGATTCTTCCCCGCGGCGTAGCGGTGCTCGTAGACGAGAACGGGAGAATTCTCCAGCTCGACGAGCAGCGGGTCATGAAGGATAGAGTGCTAAAGCGTGGTACCAGCTACGTCCCGCCGCCAGGCTCGAGCTTCCACCCTCTAGAACTAAGCGTAGAGCATATAGCCAGCGCGGTAAAGAATGATGGTGAGGCGGCACGCGTCATCTCTAGAGCCCTTGGCTACCCCGGCGAGGTAGTCGAGGAGGCGCTAGCAAGACTCGGTGTAGAGCCCTCGGAGAGCACAGCAGCCCTCCGGGGACGTGAAGAAGAACTTGTTGAAGCAATCCGGGCTATATACATGGAGGCGGTAAGGCCTGGAGCCTACATCCTCTACGACGAGAGGGGCTCGCCGCTAACAGTAGTGCCTTTTGAGCCCAGAGGGCTCGTAGAGCGGTATAAGCTGAAGACTGTAGCAAAACAGAGTATTAGCGAAGCGCTGGACCAGTACTTCGTCGAGGAGCTCCGCAGGCTAGAGGCAGATGCAGCAACACGAGAGATAGAGGCCGAACGTAGAAAGCTGCTAGCCTCCCTAGAGAAGGCTAGGCAAAACCTCAGCGAGCTAGAAGACAAGCTAAAGGCCCTCGAGAAGAGAGCCCAACTGCTTGCAGAGCACATAGCAGAGGCTTACGAGGCTCTAGAGTGTACTAGGAGGCTCAGAGAAACAAGTGGCTGGGAACACATACTGGGTAACTGCCCGCACGTGGTTGATGTGCAGCCGTCTCGCGGCGTACTAGTTCTGCAGCTCGGAGATGGGCTAGTAGAGATTGACATTAGGAGCGACCCGAGCCGCCTTATTGTAGAGATATACCGCCGGGTAGGCGAGATACGCGCAAAGATAGAACGCGGCCGCCAGGCGGTCAAGGAGATCGAGCAAAAACTAGCAGAGCTGGAGAAGAAGACGCTGATGAAAGCGAAGAAGGCACGCGCGGTTGTACGGCGCCGCGAGTGGTATGAACGATACCACTGGCTTATCACGAGCAACAAGTTGTTAGCCATAGGCGGACGGGATGCGAGCCAGAACGAGTCAGTTGTTAAGAGATACCTTAACGACAAGAGGATATTCATGCATGCGGATATACATGGAGCGCCAGCAGTTGTATTATTCGCGGAGGGCTGGAAGCCTCCGGAAAAAGACCTATATGAAGCTGCTCTGCTCACGGCAGCGTACTCAAAGGCCTGGAAAGCTGGTGTGGGCTCCATAGACGTTTATTGGGTCTGGGGCAGTCAGGTCTCGAAATCGCCGCCGCCTGGCGAGTACCTGGCCCGCGGAGCCTTCATGGTGTATGGTAAGAGGAACTATATACGCAACGTGGAGCTAAAACTCGCAGTTGGTGTGGGATCCGAGGATGAGGCTCCAGTAGTCATAGTAGGGCCGGCAGATCTTGTCCGTAGACGCAGCCTAGTCTACGCTGTCCTTGTGCCAGGGGATGAGGATCCGTCGAAGCTTGCTCAGCGCTTGAAGAAGCTGTTTGTCAACAAGGCTGCAGAGGAGTACAGGCCTATAATAGAGGCGCTAAGGCACGACGAGATTAGGGAGAGGCTGCCGGGCCGCTCGAGAATGGTATACATCGGCCGGGGTGAAGCCGTTGAGCCACCGAGACCCCTTAGAGTCCTACGTGGAGAAAAGGGTCCAGAAGCTTAAGCTCTCAGCTATCCGGGTAACGCTAGGCATAGTAGCTGGTCTCTCGGCTGCGGTAATGCCGGGTAGCTGCCTTACAAGCCTTGCAGTATACTCATTAATGCTCCTAGCCAGCAGTCTTTACGCGGAAAAGAAGTATAGTCTGCTTGAAGGCTACGAGACGTATACGACAGGGCTGGTAAGTGGGCTCGCAGCCTACGTGCTCGGCGTTTTCCTTGCCTCTGGACTCGCCTCCTAGAAACCCTTATCCCCTATTCTAGCTCTCGTGCCTCCTCGTAGCCGAGCCCACACGCCAAGAGCTCCTCGAGACCTGGCGCGAAGAGAGGCCGTCCACCAACAAGAGGGTAGGAGAAGGGTAGCTCTATCTCGACAGACACTAGGTTGTCAAGCGGGATCTCAATGCGGGGGTTATGTGCAAGCGGCACGCTAGAGGGATGCACCCCCTGCAGTGCTTTTAATGCTACGTAGACGGCGCCGTCTATGCTCAGTTGATGTGGGCCTAGGCTACGCGCTAGCATGCCCTCAGCCTGGCTAGTCAGCATCTCCCATGTACGGCGACGCGGTGGATGGTTGCCGAGGATGCCTCCGACAACTATGGCGTCGGCACTAGCAGCCTCCTCGGGGTCTAGCAACATGTCGGCCGAGGGGTCAAGAATTATCACGCGGCCGCGCTTTGTATAGAGTACGCCCTCAAGGTCAAGGATGCTTTCACGGTAGCAGGGGGCTATTGCTGCTAGTTTGCTGCAGTACTTTCTGCCGTTTGTGAACACGAGGCGGTTGTTAGCTAAGCTCTTCGCGTGCCGGTATTCCAGCATTAGCCAGCGCGAGACATGGTTCTCAAGATGCTCTATTACTATTAGTGGTTTCGCCGATTGACCTCCATAGTTCTTTACGGAGGGCTTCAAGAGGCTCATAGCTTACACCCATGAATTCGGCCGCTGATAGTATCTTCCCACATGTGGTCCGTAGTGCTTTAAGATGCCGGGGGTATTCTATGTCTCTCGCGAAATGGTGGTCAGCCACCACTGTGTCTCCGGCGACGTGGCAAAGCGTTTTTAGATTCTCGAGCCCCCTTTTAACGCTCTCCGTGTTCATCCTGTAGCCATCAAAATAGGTTGGAGGTCCGCTTAGAAACACGATGTCCGGACGCCACTTGCTGAGCACCTCTAAGGGCCTAGAGGAAATAGGTCCCTGGATATCCGAGGCGTGGGCAAAGGATGAATCACAACACTTAACCATAATCATGACAACGTAGCCTAGCTTAGTACCGTCGGGGCCGTGAGGCATAGGCGGCGAGCCGTGTATCTCCAGCCCTCTGTCCACTACGTAGACGTTATTGTCGATGTACACTACTTCCTTAGCTAGCTCGGCTACACGGTTGCGTTTAAGTAGGCGGTGAGCACGAATACGTTGGCTCGCATTTATGTTGCTCGTAGGATGTTTTACTAATAGCAGTTTACCACGGTATAGTTCAGCTTCTTCACCGTGATACAGATAGTGGTCGTAATGGTAGTGTGTGATAATAATTATATCGGTATCCTCTAACTCTCGATGTATACGTTCTCGTATCTCTTTGAGCCTCCTGACCTCAACAGGGTGAGGTGGGAGACCGTAGCGACGGGGTGCAAAGCTCACGCCAGGGTCAACAAATATCTTGACGCCGCCGGCCTCGACTACCGTAGCCATTGAGCGGGAGCCGAAGCTGTCAGCACCGATTATCCTTATCCGTAGCTCCGTCAAGGGTAGAGCCCCAGCCCCGGCTAGAGAACTGGTCGTCGGTGAGAAAGGTGGTTTCGGTGGCGGCCGCCAGACACAGGTTATCCTCACAGCGTAGTACAAAGGCTCGGCTGAGGGGAAGGCTCCACACGGACCCGCTAGCTCCTATGTGGTGCCAGGTGGTAATTAGCGCTACTACTGCCCCTACTCTTCTACGACCTTATAGCCCTCGAAGACCCAGCGATACTTCTCGTAGACGCGCTTGTCTATTATTACGTCGCTGCCGTCTATGCTGAATCTTAGCCCAGCAATAGGGTGGGACGGGGGATCAGGGTAGCCAGCTAGCTCCGGAGGCTTCTCTCTGCCGACGTAAATCCACTTTACCCTTGATGTTTTCCCAGACTTACCTGCGTAGACTACACGCCACCAGTACCTGCCAATGTAGTAGTATGTTCGCCGTCCTTCGGATGTGCTCCTTGAAACAACGTGGAGAGGTTTCAAGTAGAAACCTGTATCGCGTATAATGCTGTTGTATCGGTATATACTATGCCTATATTCTTCGAGGAATTTCTCCACTGCCTCTAGGCCATTGATTATGCGTAAGCGTTTGTGTCTAGGCATTGCTGTGGTCCCATGCAACGGTAGAAAGTGCTTGCCTGGATGGGGAGATAGCTACCAGCGTAGTAACGGCGGCCGTTTCTCCATTACTCTTTTCCTGGCTTCTGCTAGTAGCTCGTGGGCTTTCTCGGGGAAATCGTTGGGCAGTTTGCGGAAGAGTGGCTCCGGCTCTCCTAGCACGTGGCCCGGGTTGAGTAGCGGCTTGGAAGCCTCTAGCCAGCGGCCGGGCTCGTGCACCGAGCCTTCCATGTTAAGCATCTTCCATAGCCTTTCGGCGGCGTCTGGCGTGAATGGTGCTAAGAGTACTGCTAGCTTGGCGACAGCATTGGCGGCTATGTACATAGTAGTGGCAGCGTCCTGGGGATCTGTCTTAATTTTCTCCCATGGCGCCTTAGCGTTTAGGTATTGGTTGCCCTTTCTGGCCAGTTCTACCACCTCCTCTAGTGCTTGCTTGAACCGGAAAGATTCTATGTAGCTGCCGACTCTGCTTGGTGCTGACAATATATAGTCAAGATACTCCTTGTCTAATTTCTTCATCTCGCTGGGCTCTGGCACCTTATTTCCGAACCGGGATTTTATGAACTTGAGGACACGATGCGCGAAGTTGCCTATATCGTCGTTCATATCGCTATTCACAATCCTGGTAAACTCGTTCCACGTGAAGTTGGTGTCCTTGGTTTCGGGCCTCATCTTGATGAGTGCGAAACGCCAGTAGTCGGCCGGTAGGAGTTCTAGCGCCTCATCTATCCATATGCCCCATCGTCGGCTCTTAGAGAACTGTTCACCCTCATACATTAAGTACTCTGTTGAGGATATGTACCATGGGAGCACGTAGGGGTCGCCGCTGGCTATGAACATTGCCGGTAGTATTATGGCATGGAACGGGATATTGTCCTTGCCTATGAAGTACACGGTTCTAGTTTTGCTGTCAAACCAGTAGCGCTTCCAGAACTCCTCGTCGCCCTTCTCCTTTATACCGTACTCCTTAGTAGCTGATACATATCCTAGAAGCGCTTCGAACCAGACATAGATGGTCTTGTTCTCCGCGCCGGGGAATGGCGCTGGTATGCCCCACTTGTTGTCACGGGTGACGCTGCGCGGCTTAAGCCCTTCCTTAACCCAGTTCATGCTGTAGTTCTTAACGTTTGGTGGTAGGCGGGATTCCTGAAGCCAGCGTAGCAGCTTCTCCTGCAGCTTAGGGATGTCAAAGAACCAGTGGCGGCTCTTCCTGAACTCTACAGGACCGCCACATATAGCGCATCTAGGGTTCTTTAGCTCGCTTGGGTGTAGTAGCCGTCCACAGTTGTCGCACTGGTCTCCATAAGCCTTTTCAAAGCCACAGTAGGGGCACGTACCTACGACGAACCGGTCGGGAAGGAACATTCCGTCGCGGGGACAGTAGGGGAGTACATCGTCTTGCTCGAAGATGTACCCGTTCTGGTAGAGCTTTGTCATAAATTCCTGGACGAAACTCTTGTGGACGGGGCTTTCGGTGCGAGTATAGTTGTCGAAGCTTATGCGATACTCCTGGATGAGCTTGGAGACGTACTCGTGGGCCTGGTCAGTAAGCTGCTTAGGTTCAACGCCTCTACGTATAGCCTCTATCTCTATAGGAGTCCCGTGCTCGTCGCTGCCGCTCACGAACACTACGTCTTCTCCGCGGAGCCTTAGGTAGCGGGCAAACACGTCAGCCGATAATATAGAGCCTATTAGGTTGCCTAGATGTGGTACGTTATTTACGTATGGCCATGCTGACGTGACGACCCACCGAGCCATGCCTGCCAGGCCCCGGGCGATAAGGTGTGCATTGTAGGCCCTTGTTATTTTAGGCGCTTCCCAGCTAGCCATAGGGTATCCGGGTGGGTTCTTCAGTGAAGCTAGAGACGCCGAAGCACATAGCAGTGGGTAATCTCAACATAGACGTGTACATGATTGTCGACTATATACCGGGTCCTGACGAGAACGCGATAGCTAGAGAAGCCTATGTTGGGCCTGGTGGAGCAGCAGCAAACTACTCCGTTGCCGTGGCAAGGCTCGGCCATAGGGTGTCCTTGCTTGGTCACACTGGTAGGCTTGCAGAGCAGCTTGGCGTCCTGAGGCTGCTGCAGGAGAGTGGCGTAGACATATCGCTTGTGAGGATTCACGACGACGAGATGCCTGGCATGGTGATAGTCCTAGTGGCCCCAAGCGGGGAACGGACAATGATAACTATGCGTGGAGCCAACAACCTGCTGCGGGGAGATGAGGCCCAGGGCGTGGCGGCTAATGTGCTCCACGTGGCTAGCCGTGGCACTGACGTGCTCCAGCGGGTAGCCTCCACCATACGCTCGAGCATAGTATCCTACGATCCTGGCGGTGCAGTAGCACGTCGAGAAGCATCGCATATACTAGATGTTGCGCGAGACACAGTAGACGTGCTGATGCTCAACCGGGTCGAGTACAAGCTTGTAGCGGGAGATAGACCGCTCAGCGAGGCTCAAGGCCTGCTTGGCGGAAGGCTCAAATACATCATAGTCAAGAAGGGTGCTGAAGGCGCTGTACTCGTAGCACATGACGGCCTCTGGCATGTAGAGGCGTTTCGTGCCGGAGAAGTCGTTGACACTACCGGGGCAGGCGATGTGTTTATAGCTGTGTTTAACTCGTATCTAGTGGAGAGGGGCGACTATATCATAGCCCTCCAGGCGGCATCAATAGCGGCGGGTATCAAGGTTACACGCCGGGGAGCTCAGAGTGTACCAGGCAGAGAGGAGATCGAGAAATTCCTCCACGAGAAGCCGCCGAAGGTCCGCGAGTACCGGTGAAGCAGAGCTCAGACTTGACTGCCGGCTAGCGGGCGGCAAATATTGTGCATTATGCTGCTATTTAACGGAGATGCCTCTCGCGAGGAAGGACATAGAGCGGATAGTCTCCCTAGGTTACAGCATAGATTATTTCGTTGAATATGTAGATGGGGTACCGCGGCTGAGGAACGTCGGTGGCCACTGTGTCTTTCTGGACCCCTCGACCAGGAGGTGCCGGATCTACCCTTACCGGCCTATGGGCTGCCGCCTCTACCCACTAGTGTATGTGCCCGGTGGAGGAGTTAATATAGACCCAGAGTGTCCGAAGGCGTATACCATTGATAGAAGGTCTGTAGAGAAGCTTGCCCCTCTAGTCCTACGCTTAGTGAAGGAAATATATGGGGGACTATAACGATAACTGCTCTCCTTGCAGCCTTCTCCGAAGTATACGGAATGTCGGTGTGACGCTACGAGGGTGGTTGGCGTATACATTATCTAGCCTTCCTACGGAGGTGTTCTTTGGCAGCTGTTTGAACGCTGAGGGGTTGTGGCGGGCTTCCCTGGCTATCTCCCGGAGCGCGGCGGCATACTCCTCTATCTGGCGTCTTGGCTCTGACTCCGTGAACTCTATCATAAGCGCCTCGTCTACTATGAGTGGAAAGTATATTGTTGGCGCGTGTAGGCCCCTGTCAAGTAGTGCCTTTGCCACGTCCTCTGCTGTGACCCCTGTTTCCTGTTTTAGCGGTTTAGCGGAGAGTACTAGCTCGTGCTTCCTCGGCCTCTTGGGGTCATATGGGAGATCGTAGCCGTCTACGCCCCTTATAAGGGCTATGAAATAGTTAGTGTTGATAACGCTCTGTATCGCGGCTTCCCGGAGCCCATCTCCTCCCAGCATGGCTATGTATATGAAGGCTTTTATCAATGGCACTATATTGCCATAGAACATGCGTATTCTTCCTATGCATTTTTCGCACTCATAGTCCCAGTAGTAGCGGTTGCCCTTCTTAGCTATGAGTGGTCTTGGAAGGTAGTCAACGAGTTCTCCCCGTGCACATACGACGCCTGCACCTGGCCCCCCGCCGCCGTGTGGCGCGCCGAAGGTCTTGTGAATGTTCAAGTGTATTATATCGAAGCCCATGTCCCCGGGCCGCACGATACCCATTATGCCGTTGAGGTTAGCACCGTCGTAGTATAAGAGTGCGCCTATACTGTGGAGCTTATCAGCTATCTCTAGTATCCGGTCCTCGAAGATACCAAGCGTGTTAGGGTTTGTCAGCATTATGCCGGCGGTCCGCTCGGATAATGCAGCATCCAGTGCCTCCATGTCCACGGTTCCATTCTCTGAAGTAGGTATCCTTACTACCTTAAACCCCGCCATGGCAGCACTAGCGGGGTTAGTACCGTGTGCGGAGTCCGGGATAAGCATCTCATCACGGTCCTCGCCTCGATCCATGAAGTACTTGCGTATCATTAGTGCTCCGGCCAGCTCTCCGGCAGCACCAGCGGGGGTCTGTAGGCTACACCTATCCATACCGGTTAGCTCTGCAAGCCAGCGTTCAAGGAGATAGAGCATCTCTAGAAGGCCTTGCACCGTGTCAGGGTCCTGGTATGGATGTAGGTAGCGTATTCGGGGGTCCCTAGCTATATCCTCGCTTATCTTAGGGTTATACTTCATAGTGCATGAGCCTAGTGGTACAGGACCTACGTCTACGCCGTAGCTCATCTGGCTTAGCCGCATAAAGTGGCGTGTAACCTCTATCTCGCTAAGCCCTGGTATCTCCGGGGCTCTATCTCGGAGCATGCGGCCGAGCTTCTCTTCTGGTGTAGTGCTGAGTACGCGTTCTAGCTCTGCATCTTCGTTGCTGTAGGGGCATATGAACCCGGAGTTGTTAGGGCTTCCCAGCTCGTATACCAGAGGCTCGTTCCATCTTGCTTGTCTCCAGCTACCCCTTGCTCTAGGGATCATAGAGCCTCACCTATAGCTTCTACAAGCTTATCTATGTCCTTCATGCTGTGGGCCTCTGTGACGCAGAAAAGCGCAGAGTAGTAGTCCATTAGTGGGGGCTTATCTGCTAACGGGAGGCCACCGAGCACTCCCTTCTCAAGGAGCATCTTGTGTATAGTATGGTAAGGTTTCGGAAACCTCGCGACGAACTCCTTGAAGAACTCCCCGTTAAACAACGGCGACTCTACCCCCTCGAGCTCGGCGAGCCTCTTAGCGGCATAGTGGCTGCGTAACCAAATACTCCGAGCCAGCTCGCGTAGCCCGCCGCCTCCGAGAAGGACAATGTACGCTGCAGCAGCTACTGCCATTAGTGCCTCGTTGCTTGTTATGTTTGATGTCGCCTTCTCGCGGCGGATGTGTTGTTCACGGGTCTGTAGAATCATCGTGAAGCCGTACTCTTTGCCATCAATAGTCTTAGTCAGTCCTATCAGACGGCCAGGCATCTGTCTTACTAGCTTCCTATCCCACCGCATAGCGAATATCCCTAGGTACGGGCCCCCGTAGTTTAGACCCAGTCCTAGCGGCTGGGCATCGCCAACAACTATGTCGGCTCCATAGCTTCCCGGTGGGCGTACTATACCGAGGCTCAGAGGCTCAACACCCACTATGAATAAGGCCTTTCTCTTATGTGCTGCCTCGGCTATAGCGTCAACACTGTCTTCGATGACCCCGAAGAAGTTTGGAACTTCGACATATACTGCAGCAGTATTGTTATCTACTATGTTACCCAGCTGTTCTAGGTCTACTCTACCTGTCTCACGGCAGAAATCCACGATTTGTATACTGGCATTCTTACCTAGAAGCCATGTCTTTACTACATCCATTCGCTCTGGGTGTATGTTCCCTGCCACTACCACCTTCCTTCTCCTTGTCACGCGCATGGCTGCCAGTATGGCCTCTGCTGCAGCAGTGCTCCAATCATACATGGACACGTTTACCACATCCATCTCAAGAAGGTCGGCTATAAGGCTCTGGTACTCGAAGAATGCTTGGAGGAGGCCCTGGTTTATCTCGGGCTGGTACGGTGTGTATGCTGTGTAGAACTCGCTTCGAGAGACTATAGCGTCCACGACAGCCGGGATTGTATGGAAGCAGACACTTCCTCCAAGGAAGGGCGGTGGGTCGGTATAGACCTTGTTCTTACGGAGCATCGAGTCTACAATCCTTCTAAGCTCCCATTCGGAGAGCTGGCGCCCGAAGCCAATGCCTGGTGGTTTTTCGAGTACTATTTCGCGGGGAATATCCTTGTAGAGCTCCATAGCGTCGTCAACTCCTATACGTCTAAGCATCTCTCTGCGATCCTTCTCATTAGCCGCTGGGGCCCATGGTAGCCTCAAAATACTATAGCACCCCCGGCTCCAGAGGCTATTTTGCCCCAGTTAATTAGACTGGGAGTAGCTACAGTGCCGGAGTAAGGATAATCAACTAGTATCAGCATATGCAGTAGCTTTCGGGGCAATGACGAGAGTCATGCCACCCGACGTAGGGAGCATGAGGCCAAACCCCTGGGGTAGCAGAGCCCCCGGTAGGTATAGCCTAGAACCCTGCTACGGCTTAATGGGCTAGCATTAGAGAATAGCTATAAGGCGTTAGCTAGACTCAGCTAGATAGGGCATGGTAAAACAAGGCATATTTAGGCTATAGACAAGGGCATGAGGAAGTCGCATAGGAGAAAATGCTGGGAGGTGTTCTAGCGGGGCTTGTGAGGCCCGCAGATGGAGCCGCCGCCGGGATTCGAACCCGGGACCCCCGGCTCCCTCGGAACCCGCGGTATGCCCCGCGGCTGGACGCCAGCGGGCTTACGAGGCCGGTGCTCTACCGCTGAGCTACGGCGGCTCCCACGTATTAGGCTAGGGTTTGTAGCAGACGGCTTTATAGGGTTATCGTGTAGTACATTGCTTCTTGGCCGATGACGCGGCACGCAGGCCTAGTAGATCCTCCCGCCTTCAAGCTAGGCGGGAGGGGATGCTATAGCCCGTCCACGGCCGAGGCCGCTAAGGTTGGTGTGGCTCTGTAGCTGGGCTGTACTATGCTTATTCAGCGCTCAGCCTTGTCCTCATAGCCCCTCCGCATAGGACGCCTACATCACCTAGCTAGTGGCCAAACTTTTTACTGGATTATTCAGCTCCGGGTTTATCCTCAATGGGGCTCAGTCCGGCCACATTCATCACGTTCTGGTTTCCCTGCCGCAGGCACATAGCATAAGGTGCTCCATAGGTGTCTGTATGTTCTTATTAGGGGGTCTAGTAGCTCTGACGCTTAGGCTCGAATTCGGTAACATGTATAGAAGGAGCGGGTGCCTGCTGCAGACAAATGATGGAAGGAAAGGGGTGGCTCTAGCGTGCTCTCGGAGCGAATGATGCTTATTATCGGGCAGGTCTATCTTGCAATACTCTCGCTTGTCCTGGCTATAGCGCCGAGATACTATATGTTCGTGTTTATAATATATTTTGTGGTGATAATGGCTCTAGGTATGTATTCTGCACGTAGTAGCGGCGGAAAAAGCGTGCCCAGAGAGGAGATAGAGAAGGTACGAACACTGCTTAAGGAGGATAAGGCATTCGAGCTCGCTATGGAGGACGAGGAGTTAGTAAAGCAGTATGCTGGCCAGGCTAAGACAATACTGGTAATGCTCATGTTGTTTCCAGTCTACATACTCTTGTTTAAAAGTGCGTCGATGTATCATGACGAGATAATAGCTCGGCTGGAGTCTCTGGGAGTGAATAGCACTATAGCAGGGTTCATGTTCTGGCTGCTGGTGTTCGAAACCATGTTTGCGATAAGCCAGCTGTCGAGAAGAATAGTGGCTAGGGGTGGGCGTGGACAACCACCGCTAGTACCACACGGTTTCCGGGTGACCGAGAAAGGCATCGTAGTAAAGGGGTCTTTTGGGCAGGTTATAGGGTTTCCATTGCCAGAGGGTAGTGAAGTTAAACTGAACGAAGCTAAGAATTATGTTGAAATCAAGTATCCCCGTGGTAACAGGGTACGGCTCTATACACGCAAGGCACGAAAACTTTACGAGTATATACGGCGTTATGGCTTACAACATGATGCAGGGGAGAAGGAGTCGGCAAGCGGTTAAGGGGTTAAGGGTCTTAATTTAAATTTTCTGTTCCAGAACCATCTTGTACTCTACTTCATCTAGGCTAGAGTCTGTCTTCAGCATGTCAAGCATTTCTTCAAGTTTGCCCCGTTCTCTGTCTATCTCATCTTTGCAGCCTTTTCCTACCCTAACAGGCTTATCTATCCGTGATAGGAGCACTACCCTACTCTCTACTTGCTGTGAGAGTATCTCGTACCCTGTCATATCTGCAAACTTCTTAGCGAATGCGAGTACCTCTATGTGACGCAGCATGTCTTTGCTTGATAGTCGGTGGCGTGCAGCACCAACGTGCATATATGACTTGAACTCTATGTACGTTGGTTGTGCAATTTCTACAAGCTTAGCCCATGCTTTGAGCGCAGTCTCATGCATGTTGAAGCTCCTTACTAGAGTAAACCTTATCACGGTCATGCTCGAGAAGCTCGGCAGCATCTCTAGTGTCTCTAGTGTAAGCTCCCATGCCCTTGGCACGAGAGGCTTGTCAAACTCATTGTAGCTTTTCTTGTCCCATGCTTCTAGACTAATGTAGAGCTGTGTTGGTTCCTCCTCTAGGTTAGCTAGAACGTCTGGACGTACTCCGCGGGTTACCAGGAATGTTGTTAGGCCCCGCTTGTGATACTCTTGTATAAGTTCACCAAGCCGAGGATATAGTGTTGGTTCGCCAGTGAGACTTATGGCTACATGTACTGGATTCATGGCCTCTTCTAGTAGGCGCTTCATCTCTTCATCTGCTTTAGGGTGCCCCCAGTAGCCCATGAGCGACTCTCTATGAGCTTCTATGCTCCCTTCCGCTATCAATTCGGGGTCGTCCACCCATGGCAGCTTTGTGTCGTCCCAGCGAATGGTATCTGTTGGGCGTAGCCTCCAGCAATGTAGGCATGCATTCCAGCACCAGAGCGCGGCGGGGCTCATCTGTATATCACGGTGGCTCTCTATACCATAGAACTTGCACTTGTAGCAGAACCTGTTCTCGACTAGTGCTGCGTGTGTCCAATGGCACTTCTTTACAACACTGTGCCTCCCTACTATAATGTAGCCCTGGCGCTCTAGGATACGATAGAGGCTACGGTAGGGTTCTGGAAAGTCGCTGATGCGGTATTTCCACCTCTTATTACGTACCGTTCTAGGTCTAAAGTCCAACTGCGCCACTTCAACCCCCGTTAACTCTACTTCTACTAAAGGGCTCCTAAATTACGGTTAGCTACAAGGCCATGTATTTCAGGCCAGTCGAGTTAAAGCTAATATGCAGTTATGCTAATGCCTCCTAGGGGGATGTGGTGCACACCCTTTAGCCGAGTCACGGATGAGGGAGGTGGCCAGGGCCGAACCGTTATCCGATGAAAATGTTGGCTCAGTGCTCCGCCTACTCTTCATCCCCAAATTCCCGGCGCCATAAGCCCGAAAGGGTCAAGCCCAAAGGTCGTCATCACTATGCTGAGCCAACACCTAGCTGATCGTGGAAGCTTGATGTGTGATGAATTCCCTGTGGTCTGAGATGTGCGAGCCCGGTTAATGATGCAGCTTAGGGGTCTATCTCTGCTTGGAGTGGAAGTCCTTGTGCCTCGAGTACATCCCAGAACTCGTCGACGTTTCGTATCAGCCTTTTGGGGCGGCCGGTATTGTCTAGCGCGTCTTCTATCCTAAGAAGCTTAGCCTTGAATTCCAGTCCCCTACTAAAGCCTCCCAGCCCCTTAGTAGCAACTACACGGTGGCAGGGGATAACTATGGGCTCACTGTTTGTTCTCATGTACACACCTATGGCTCGGGGCGAAGTGCCTGTGAGTTCGGCTAGTGTACCATAAGTTATAGTATAGCCTATTGGAACCATACTGAGAAGTAAGTATACGAGATCTCTGCGTGAGGACGGGTCCTTCCAGCTCACCCTATCCTCACCTGTCCGCTAGGGCTCATCGGCTATAATGCGGGGAGGCCAGTCATCCCCCATGCTGCATACGGTATCAGTTTCAAGCCTCTAACAAATCTCCGCAAAACACTTATAAGGGGTAGGTATAGAATAAACCGTGCTACATGGTGGATGGCGGGGTAACATAGCGGGGTAGGGTAGCCTGGTAGCCCGCGGGGCTCATAACCCCGAGGTCGGTGGTTCAAATCCACCCCCCGCTACCAATG
>DQVR01000030.1 GCA_015661645.1 Pyrodictium delaneyi | reverse complement strand
TACACCGCTTGCAGGCCATAGTGGGCTTATGAACGTCTTCCAGTCCTTGTCATAGGGAGTCACCATGCCAGTAGCCTGCTTGAGTATCTTCACTACCTCGTTTTCCTGACCTGTCTCCAGGTACTGCCTTACTGCCTTTGCTATCTCCTTGTAGAAGTCCCAGTGGATATCATCTACGTCACGCTGCTTGGTTAAGTATGGCGGGAAGTACTTCTCGTATAGAGCCTTAGCCTTGTCGTCACCGAAGGGGTCTGCGCCCTGGCTCATAGCCCACTTGAGTATGCCCATGTACCACGGCTTGAATGGTGACGCTGCACCACCGGTTGCATGCCAGGACCAGCTTAGCTCTGCACTCTCCTTGGGATGGCACTGGCTACAGTCCTTCCTCGTGACTATTGTCACTATCTTGTATCCGAAGTGATTGTCTATAATGTCTGGCCTATCAGCTTCCTTGAACATACCGTGGCACTCGTAGCAGCCTATGACATATTGGTAGTTCTTGAACTTGTCAGCAATCTTGTCAGTCCACTCCGGGGCACCTATAGCCTTGTATAGCTCTGCAAGCTTGGCAGGTGTTACTTCAGCGTGCTCGCTGTTAGCCCAGTCGTATACAATGCCTGGTGTGTACTGTAGGTGGCAGCTCAAGCATGCCTTGGTTTGTGGGCTTACCTTGTCGCTTTGTATTAGCTCTTGGATCTTAGCTGCGAGATCATCGCCAAACTGGGCCGCGCTAGCTGGTGCCGCCATGCCAGCTGTTAGGATGAGGAACATGGCTAAAATGCCAGCTACTAGGAAGCGCTTCATGGCTTGCGTGCCCTCCACACACCCTTATTTTAGCCGTGATAGTCAATATTCGCAGTGCGCAACTAGTTATGTTTGCAACCCTAATTTTTCGGCGTTTCACGACGCAATTAACTAATGTTTCAATAACTACCGTAATAATGCTATACACCATATCATTATAATATCATTATATATATACATATGTGCAGCCGCTGGGTCTTGCTGGCCCTGCACAAGCAGCCATCAAAGTCCAAGGCATAGTGTCTATATATCTAGTGCCTATTGACGCCAAGCAACTAGGGTGCTGCGGACATGTCCTTTGGGCTCCAAGGCTTCCGCGTACTGGTGACTGCCTCGACACGCGGCATAGGCCGTGGCGTGGCCGAGATTCTGCTCGAGAATGGCGCCCGCATAGTCGTTAATGGACGTAGCACTGAGAATGTAGAGAAAGCTGTCGAAGAACTGCGGGGCAAGGGCGAGGTATACGGTGTTGCTGCCGACCTGACAGCTAGGAGCGACGTAGAAAGACTCGTAAAGGAAGCTGCCAGGATGCTAGGGGGCCTCGACGCTGTAGTATATGTCACCGGGCCTCCGAGGCCAGGTGTCTTCGAGGAGCTTGGCCTAGAGGACTGGGAGTATGGTGTTAGACTTCTTGTAATGAGTGCAGTATGGACTGCGTACTATGCGCTGCCTTATCTGAAGCAGAGTAGTAGGCCGGGCCTAGTCTACGTCACTAGTATCGCCACTAAGGAGCCGGTAGAAGGCCTTACCTTGTCCAACGCGTTGAGGATTGCCGTACACGGTCTTGTGAAGACGTTGTCGCGGGAGCTAGCCCGCTACGGGGTAAGGGTTAACGCGGTAATGCCAGGCTACATCATGACCGGCCGGGTGCGCCAGATAGCCGTGGCAAGGGCTGCTAAGGAGGGCCGTAACCCCGAAGAGGTACTCCGGGATATAGCTAGGGCTATACCGCTGGGCAGGCTAGGCGAGCCACGGGAGGTGGGCTATCTGGTGGCGTTCCTGCTGAGCCCTTACGCGGGCTACATTACTGGCGCCTCGATACCGGTTGACGGCGGTCTCTTGCGCTCCGTATTCTAGGCGGTCATCGACGCTTAGAAGGGGCTGTTTTGCCGTGTTTCTTTCGCCACGGGTAACTAGGCATGGCAACTGCCACGCAGACCGGCAGCGTAGTAAGGGTAAGGGTACGGGGCATATATGCCACCGCGCTGACGCGGCTCATTATAGACGCGGGATTCCAGGTCGTCCAGCCTTCTAGGGTGATAGCCGACCGGTTCAACTTGCCACAACTCACACTACCAGCCGACGTAACTATAAAGAACAGTGATAGCGACCCCTCGGAGCTACTGATAGTCGGCTACGAGTGGGCCGTCAACAAGGTTCTTGAGAAGCTCCGGGAGCTGCTCCCCTACTCGTTCTACTGGCGCTCTAGTCTCCCCTTACATGCCACTGTGAAGGCCCGTATCCGGGGCTCCTCTGGCGATATGTGTATAGCCGAGATCTCTGGCATTGAGGCGGAACTGCTAATCGATAGGGAGGAGTGCAAACCAGGCGGAGAAGTCGTAGCGTCGGTCGTTAGGCCTGGTGTGAAGCCTAGAGAGAAGCCCCGTCTCGCCCCGGGAGCCCGTGTTATAGGCGACTACGCGATACTCATGGAATCCGAGCGCCCGAGAGTCACAGTGAGCGAGCATGTGCGTAACCCCGAGAAGCGGGCCGAACTCGTGGCGCTGGCGTCGGAGTATACGGGGAGAGGGTTTAGCATTCACTGGAGGAGTAGTAGCCAGCATGCCGACCCCCAGGTTCTCAGCCAGCACCTCCGGGAGCTCTACGAGGCCCTCTTCGGGATCCGGGAGAGGGCTGAGAAGGGCGAGCCCGGAGTCTACAGTACAGGCGAGGCTGTTGTACTGGTTAGGCTGAGTAGTATCGATAAGGCCACGCTCGACAGAGTACGCGACAGTGTAGTCCCAACCATAGAGTTCCATCATAGCGTTAAGAGCCTAGCCCCCGGGTTCTCGGCTGTTGTTGACTACGCTGAGAAGCTTAAGGCCAGGGGCATTGACTCTGACCTTCTATCCGAGACACTACTTGAGATGATAGGCGAGAGCCTAGCCTCTGCGCGTAGTGTTAAGCTAGTCCACGTCAAGCCTGACGGCACTATAGTCGAGATAGGCCGTGGCGAGGTAAGGAACGCCTACATGGACCGGGGCCGCCTCATAGTTGTTGTCGAGCGGCGCGTAAGGAGCCGTGGTGTATACGACGGGCTCAGCGTAGAAAAGGAGCCTGGAGACCGTATAGTGACAGAGGTGGACACTAGCTCGTGGCTTATAAAACATACATACTACTCAAGGAGCGGCGAAGTTAAAGGTGTCTACATCAATGTCAATACCCCGCCCGAGGTCTCCGACGATTCCATAGTCTATCTAGACCTCGAAGTAGACGTTGTAAAGAAGCCTGGAGAAAAGCCGCGTATAATAGACGAGGAAGAGCTGCGGAAGGCGCTAGAGGCAGGGATTATTACCGAGAAGCTCTACAAGGAGGCCTTAGAGAAGGCAAAGAAGACACTAGGAAGTTAAGTGTTATAAAGCCCCCGTGGTAGAGAGACTCGTCTTGATGGAGCCTCTAGCACCGGGCGCGGGGGTGCCCGAGCCAGGTCAAAGGGGGCGGGCTCAGGACCCGCTGGCGTAGGCCTGCGTGGGTTCAAATCCCACCCCCCGCAC
>DQVR01000048.1 GCA_015661645.1 Pyrodictium delaneyi | reverse complement strand
TCTACATATAGCTCTACCTGACAACCATTACCGACGTAGCGGAGTTGACCACTATTGAGAGCGCGACACTTCCTATCATAAGATCCTCGTTTGTGGTGTTTCCACGTGCCCCGAGTATCACAAGGTCGTAGCCCCCTTCTATTATCTCGGAGAGTATTTCGCTGGCTACGCTAGTAGCTCTTGGCTTGTACTCGCGCGTCTTTACTACTACGTTAAGGCCGCTCGCCTCTACGCGTCTGCGTATAGCGCTCGTAATGGGGCTAGTATCTTCTTCCGGGGCATGGACGTGGAGAACTGTTATTCTTGATCCGTAGCGTCGTGCAAAGTCTAGTGCAACGTCTAGCGCTCGTAGGCTTGACTCGGAGCCGTCTACGGGAACGAGTATTCTTCTGAAGAGAAAGCTAATCCTATATGTAGGCTCGGTCCTTATATCAATAGTGGCTGCCATGAGTCTACACCTATATGCCTGGTATAGCATTGTAATGACGTGTAGCAAAAATCTGTGCCAGAGAGCCAGCATTAGACGATTTCAGAGGGACGCCGTGAACAGCCTATCATTTGTAATGAGGCAGTACTAACCCGGCTCCCTAGGGTACTCGCCCATTCATTAGCCCCAGAGTCCTATCGGTTATGCGTATAGTCTCCTCGGCAGACTTTGCAGCCTCCATGACAGCTCTGATTGCGTCTATGTTCTCCGGCACTACTATGGACTCTTGATGTACAGCTTGCATCCATACTACTTCCCTGCCTCCTAGCACAGTTACACTATCTAGCCATATCACTAGCTCAGGTATGTCATAGCGTTTTCTCCCGAGATCCCTAGCATATTCGACGAGGTCGGCAGTGCTAGCTAAACCTAGCCCTGCGTCAGCTAGCAGTATTCTCGGCGTCTGCTCTAATATGGATACCACGTCGTCGCGGGTGACTCCTTCCTCGAGCTCTGCGAACACTATGTGCACGTGCATTAGTGTTGTAGGCACGACTACAGCTGTAGTGGCTATATCGAGGCTTGGTAGAACGGTCTTTACGTCGACTGCATGGTGGCTTGGAAGCTTAGCAGGATTCGGGACAATGGCGTTGATGGGTCCGCGCTTTACTTCTTTGGGGTCTGATGCGCGGCGTACTATGGTTGCCCTAACCTTCTTTATCTTAGCTACCTTTGATAGGCTACATATGCTCCTTAGGAGCCCGGTAGTATTACACGAGACTACGCGCACACTTTTCTTGCCCAATGCCTCCTCGTAGTTGCAGAGCGTGTTAAAGGACACTTCAGCTACTTCTGGCTTTTCACCGCCCTGGAATATGGCTTTCACGCCAAAGCGCTCGTATATAGGCTTATACTCCTTTCCAACACCGCCGGGTGTTGCATCCACCACGACGTCTACCTTCTTGAGGAGGTCTTCGAGGGAGCCTTCTACCTGTATGCCCTTCTCCTTAAAGGCGCCTAGACGGTCGCTTGGCGCGTATAGGGGTATGCCACTGGATACTGCATACTTAGCTACGTAGTCTGGCTTGGTCTTCACTACACCGACTAGCTCCATATCAGGCTGTTTTAATATGGCTTCAGCTACACGTTTGCCTATTGTACCAAACCCGTTTACAGCAACACGGATACGAGCCATGACGCAGCGCCTCCTAAGCGGGGTCTCTTAGCTAGTTCGGGAATGCATCACTCGGGTGCGGGCGTTGGGTCCAAGTAACAGAGCCTAGGGAGTGCAAGATAAAGAAGAGTTCTAGCCTTTTAGTTGTTTGAAGAACTTCTCGGCAGACTTGGCTAACGCAGTCAGGCCGGGTAGGTCCTCGCCAGCAAGGAATAGCAGGAGTGCTCCGCCACCGGTGCTTATGTGAAGGTTAGGTCTTCCAGCTAGTCCTAGCTCGGCTATGATGCTGTTGAGGTGGCCACCACCGACTATCACGTACGCGCTGCTTTCTATAGCAGCGCGTACAAGTTCTCTACTTCCTTCGCGGAATCGTGGATCTTCTATCACGCCAGCAGGTCCCCTCATAACTATCAGTCGCGCCTCTTTCATCATCTCTGTGTACATCTTCACCGTCTGGGGACCGATGTCCCTAATAACTCCCTTTATGTAGCCGATGGTTTCTACCTCTACGTGGTCGTCTACCAGTGTCCGGAAGTCTACGGGAGTCTCTATGGGGAGCCCCCGTAGCAGCAGGCGTCTAGCACGCGGTAGGAGGGATAGCAAGCCCTTGGCCTCTAGTACCCGTAGATTCGCCTCGCCAATATTGATTCCCTTCGCTACCATGAACAGTTCTGCGACTAGGCCTGTAGCGAGTATTCTATCTACAGCGCCATTGTTGTGGAGATGCTCTAGTATGCGTAGCGTGTCATGGACCTTCCCGCCGCCTAGTACAAATATGCGTGGTCTCTCATTGGGATTGTATAGCTTGGATAACGCGGTTAACTCCCGCTCCATGACACGGCCGGCCGCCGAGGGTAGCCTTATGGGGAATCCTACTATGCTGGGCTGGCTCCTATGTGCTGTAGCAAAAGCGTCGTTAACGTAGTAGTCGAATAGAGGTGTTAGCCTCGTAACGAATATGCTCTCCGCGTGCTTCTCCGGAGTCGCTTCAATAATCTCCTCGGATACCAAGCGTGTATTGTCTAGGAGTAAGACTTCGCCAGGCTGGAGGCTCTTTATAGCCTCGCGGGCTGCCGGCCCTATAACGTCGTCGATAAAGC
This sequence comes from Pyrodictium delaneyi, assembly GCA_015661645.1. Classification (GTDB taxonomy): domain Archaea; phylum Thermoproteota; class Thermoprotei_A; order Sulfolobales; family Pyrodictiaceae; genus Pyrodictium; species Pyrodictium delaneyi_A. The sequence continues at coordinate 14,425 of DQVR01000048.1, read as the reverse complement.
GTACCGGTAGATCTGTATGCTTCTCTAGGAGTTTAGCATGCTTACCTAGGCTTACGAAGTCACTGTCGCCAGGCCTTCCCTGGTGCGACATAGCTACAACAGCGGCGCCCCGCTCTACGAGCTCACGTATCGTCGCTGCATGGGCGCGTATCCGGCTATCGTCTAAGATATCCTTGGTCTCTGGATCTATAGGGCTGTTAATGTCTATCCTTAGCAGTATCTTGGAGCCCTTAATGCCAAAATAATTGTCAAGATCGTCAATGGTGGGTATGAGGTGTTTGTTGCGTAAGCTGCACGGCAATAAGACTCCCGGGTGCTAGGACGCAGTACCGGGAGCGGAAGGTAATAAGAGAAAATGCTCAGAAACCGAGCAAACTGGGGCGCTGAGGAAATACCCCGGGATCGAGCCGAGGAGCTGTAGCTTATGACGAAGTGGTCCTTCGCCGAGCCCCGCTACCTTCCGCCTACCGCTGTTGCTGTATCGCCGCTGGACTGCCTCATCCGCTCGGCCAGCAGCGTCATAACCCGATTATGGAGCTCTAGCAGCATCTTCCTACGGTCCTCCATAAGCACTATGTCACTGTAGCCGCGCACTACTATGTGGTGGGCAAATGGGCTCGGAACACTGGTTGGGCCGAAGAAGCCTACTTCAACGTCGCCATCGTGTATCCACTTCAACACGAGCCTGGCGTTCTCTATGTCCATATAGTCCTCTAGTATCTCCCGGTAAGCCTCCCGGAGCAGGGGGAAGCCGGGTATCTGTTCGACAGCCTCAAGCAGTGTTTGAGCATTTAGCTGGAGAGTGTGGGGGTCGCGTGCACGACTACGGTAGCGGCGCAGGAGCATAAAGCCTCGCTCGGCACAGTGCCTAAACCGCCGCTTCAGCAGCTCTGTGTTCCGGAGGACGCTCCGGAGCATACTCTCTATATTATCGGGCTTAACGCTGTAGACTAGCTGCCTTAGGTCTATGTCTTCCCGTATCCCTGGCACAGTGAGCATGAATGCATTATCAGTAACAGTGACTCGGACGTTCGAGCCCACCATGGATGATAGTTTGTACGCGTAAGCCCTGGAGAGTGCATCGTTCACTCTCCTACCGAATAGTGTATGAAATATTACTGATGTTGTCTCCTCGTCGTAGTCATGGTATAGCTCTACGAGTACGAATTTATCGCTTGGCACGAGGCCGTCGGTAAACAGGTACTGTTCGAGAACATAATCGTATATGTTTTCGGCTGCATGTACCTCGAGGTTGTAGCTAGAGGCTATGAGTTCCACAGCCTTATTTCTCGGTAGGCCCTCGCGTATCATGTCTGCTACCCATCGGCGGAAGGCGCCTACGAGTAGGGCAGAGTCAAACGCTAGTGGTAGCATCTCGGAGAACCAGCTTGGTACAGTCGGTCTCTGGCCCTCGGCAGGCTTTACGTATACCTTCATGCCCTCAGAGCGTACGAACTCATAGGTGCGGCCACCTAGGACGAATATGTCTCCAGGGCCCAGTATCTGTACAAAAGCCTCTTCAAGGTCTCCTACGTACCTGCCGTCCAGTGTGTATACACGTATCTTAACCTCATCCGGTATAGTGCCGCTGTTAAGGTAGTATATCATGCGTGACCCACGACGCCTGCCGAACATGCCCTCTTCCTCGTCAAGCCATATCTTTGCGTAGACCTTGTGCTCCTCTAGGCCGTACTTTCCTGCTAGGAAGCGGAGCACTGCCATAAAGTCTTCGAGGGAGAGTGTATGGAAGGTGTAGCTCCTCTTAACTAGCTGGTAAGCCTCCTCTATGTTCCATTTCTTTTCAATAGCCATCCCAACTATGTGTTGAGCTAATACGTCGAGGGGGTTCCGTGGTATATGTACACGGTCTATCTTCCTCTCCATCCCAGCCTTAGCGAGCACTGTGCATTCGACGAGGTCATCTCGGTCAACGACTATAATGCGGCCCTTGCTAACCTGACGTATGTGGTGTCCAGCCCGCCCTATCCTCTGTAGCATACGTGAGACGCTCTTGGGGCTACTCAGTAGTACAACTAGGTCTATGTAGCCTATGTCTATGCCGAGCTCGAGGCTGGTAGATGACACAACTACTTTGAGCTCGCCCTTCTTGAGCTTCTCCTCCACAGAGAGCCTTACATCGCGGCTAAGGCTGCTATGATGCGCCTCTATCTCATCCATATCGGCTATGCCTTCTTCCTTGAGTATCTTCTTAAGCTTATACACTACTCTCTCAGTGGCGCTACGCGTATTGGTAAATATTAATGTAGTACGGTGCTCACGTATTAGCTTCGCCAGGAGGCGGTAAATGGCTTCATTGACTACCTCAGCTGGAGTGTGTATCAGATCCTTTACTGGGCACAAGACCCTAATGTCTACGGGCTTGGCAAACCTCGCGTCAACTATCATGCAGCTACGTGGCTCGCCAGTATCCTGGTATCCTACAAGGAACTTGGCAACCTCTTCAAGCGGTGCTATCGTCGCCGAAAGTCCTATGCGCTGAAGCTTGCCTCCAGTAGTGTAGTCTAGCCTCTCAATGGATAAACTTAGATGAGAGCCTCTCTTGCTGGAGGCAAGCTCGTGGATTTCATCAACTATTATCCACCTTGCGGTGCTAAGCCTCTCGCGGAACTTGGGAGCGGCAAGCGCTATAGCAAGGCTCTCCGGCGTCGTTATCAAGATATGTGGTGGGTTGCGTGTCATCTTCTGCTTCTCCGAGGACGGTGTATCGCTTGTACGGACAGCTACTCTGATCTCGGGGAAATTAATCCCCATCTCCTCTGCTGTCTTCCTTATACCCTCAAGAGGCTGTAGGAGATTGCGCCACATATCATTGTTGAGTGCACGAAGAGGCGACACGTACACCACGTAGATCTGGTTCTCAAGTCTCCCTTCCTCTGCTAGCTTATAGAGCTCGTCTATTATGCCGAGGAATACTGCCAGCGTCTTGCCTGTCCCAGTGGGCGAGGAGACAAGAACATTATAGCCCTTCTTTATCAGTGGTATGGCGCACCGTTGTGGAACGGTAAAACAGCCATACCTTCTACGGAACCACTCTGCGACATAGGGTCTTAGCAGCCGGTACACCTCGTTATCGTTTGGACAGCTATTGATGCGCGTTATCGCCAACTTGTGCAACACCCTCTGCTCAGCAGCCTTTACCCTCCTAGCCAGTGTAGTACCGAGGTAGTACACCCCTAGGGCTTAATTTTGAAGCCGTATACTCCCCCTAAGCATACGGTCCGGGGGATAAGTTGCCTCAGACAATAATAGTGACGTTTAAAGCGCCCGCAGAACTCGTCGAAAGGCTAGACGAGTTAGTCCGTACAGGAGTGTTCAGAAATCGCAGCGAAGCATTACGTCATGCGCTCGTCATACTGATAAACCGGTACAAGGGTGAAGAGTTTGCCGGCGAGGCTCTCCGAGGAGGAAATAAAGACGCTCTACAAGTTACGTGAGATAATAGTGAAGTTCAACTCAGACGAGCTGAAAGTATTCAGCTATGTGTGGGATAACATATCTGTCGGCGAGATACTGTTTGAGCGAGACTTGAACCAGATACATGGCGTCAATAAGCCTATTCTTGTGGCGGCATCGCTTAGAGAGAAGGGAGTTATAGAGCGCGGAGAAGGCTGCTACAACCTAGCACGCTGGCTACGCTCCCTGCGGAAAAAGATAGGCAGTTTCCAGGACCTCCGCCTCTTGCTAGACAAGCTCCCCTAGATACTGTGAGGCCCGAGCTTCAATGCAAAGCGACGTCTACGAAAAGCTGTGCATATGATGGTTACAGCACAGATAGGGGTGCGTCTCGTGGCTATTGTAGGGGAGCTTTACAGGATTAAGCAGCGGGATTTCAGCGGAAAGCTACGGGAGATGACAGACCCGCATATAATCTATGTAACAGATCTTGTCTCTTGTAGCTACAAGCGCAGTATGAGGCTGGCGTTTCCCCTTATGAGTTTCCGCTTTGAGCCACCCCTAGTCCTCGGCGATCTAGTACATGCTGGCTTGGGCTCTCTTCTCTCAGAACATGGATGGGAGACGGAGATACCTGTAGAGAAGAAATATAGTATAGATGGAGAAGAATATATACTAAAAGGACGTATAGACCTATTGAAGCGCGGCAAGAATGGAAAACCAGAAACAATAGTAGAGGTGAAGACATCGCGCGAGCTACCAGAGAATAGCCCACGCGAACACCATGCAATGCAGTTACGAATATACATGCAGCTAACGGGTGCTAGCCGCGGGTACCTGCTATATGTTACACCGGAGAGGCTTGTGGAATTCGAAATAGAGCAGTCTAGCATAAGTATAGAGAATTTGATAAGAGAGACAGTCTATAATCTACAGGCACCACGTTATGACTGGGAGTGTAGGTACTGTAACTATCGAAAAATATGTCCCTATGCTAGAACGAGTAAACGCATGGCATAGCTTGGGCAGTGCATAGCAACGGTGCAGGTACATGCCCCTTTTCAGGCTTAAAGGAGACCTACATATGCACAGTACGTTCAGTGATGGCCGGAATAGTCCCGAAGAAATACTACTTGCAGCCGTAGAGAAAGATCTCGACGTGATATCGATAACAGACCATGATACTTTTTCCGGGGCGCTTAGAGCACTAAAAGCAGCTAAGAGCATGCAACTAGATCTAGTTGTAATCGTGGGCGCCGAGGTACGCACAACGGCAGGAGACATACTAGTATACTGCAGCGATTCTCTGCCGGATACAGTTCCACGCGACCCTTTCGAGCTAGCTGACGTGGCACACGGGCATGGCTGCATAGTAGTTCCAGCGCATCCCTTCGATGCAAGGAGAAAGGGTATCGGCAAACTAGTATACGATGGCCAATGGGACGCGATAGAGGTATACAATGCCCATAGCGATCCCTTCTCAAACCACAGAGCAGAGCAGGCGGCGCGGGAGCTAGGCCTACCCGGTATAGCTAATAGCGATGCACACGTTGCTAGCGCCGTAGGCTCCGCCTACAATATAATAGAAGCAGACGACAGAAACGCGGATAGCATAATAGATGCAATCAAAACTGGCAGGGTGAAGCCGGTCTACGGTAGACCAAGCTTCTCAGCAATAGCCTCGACTCTTGCATGGAGTATAGAGCGTAGGATAAAGAAGAGGCACGGGCCGAGCCGGCTAGACTACATGTATTGCGAGGATTATGGAGCGTGTATGTTCTAGAACTCTGGTGGCTCAACATAGTCAAGTACTCTGTCCCGCGCTTTCTCGAGCTTCCTCTGATGCTCCTCAAGGAACTTCGCAAGCAGCTCTGCAGCATACTGCTTGTCGGGTCCACATAGTAAGCGTCCTTCTCTACATTCCTTGTATATCCTAGTTAGCTCTTTGTCGCTCTGCAGGAGGTGGTATACGTAGAACTCGTATATAGTACAGTTTTCGGGTATTCCGCCTAGCCTGCGTTGCTCTTCGACAGTGGCTCTTCCACCTGTTAATGCGCGCTTGAGCTTACGCATGGCGACATCTATGGGGTCTGATAAGAATATAGTGTAGTCTGGCCTTGAGCTGCTCATCTTGTTCCCGTCGAGGCCGGTTTGGAACCGATGATATGTCGATGCTGGACGCTTTAGCCCTAGCTCGTTCTCAAACCTATCCGCTATGTCTCTTGTGAGCCTTATGTGTGGGTCCTGGTCAGCTCCAACCGGGACTACCACGTATTTGAACCCACCGAAGTACTCTAGCTGTGGATGCAGTATATCGGCCGCCTGCGTTAATGCTGCTACTACCTTCCCTGGCTCCAGGTCCCCATAGATCGCCTCCATTTCGGCCATAGTTATCTTCCGTGAGAACATCTGGATTAGCCGATAGTATGGCTTCTCGTAGTTCGTCTGGAAATATATGTGCGTATGCTTGTTCTTTTCAAGGCCTAGAGCTATGAGGTTAGCTACATACTCGTATAGGCCTATCTCTATTACCTTCCTCCGATCCAGTTTCCTAACAGCATAAGCCTCGGCGTCAGCTATTATAATGAATATCTCAAAGCCAAGTTTCTGATAGTATATTATCTGGTCTGCAACCATCTTGTGTCCGAAGTGAAACTTGCCGCTCGGCATAAACCCGGTTACAAGGGCTACACGTTCTCCGGACTTGTATGCCTCTAGTATCTTGTCGTAGTCTCTATGCCCGAAGATGACGCCGCGCCGCATAAGGTGTAGAGGCTCGTCAAATACCTGGCTAACAAGTGGTAGAACCTCCTGGAAGGGCTTTATACCAAAGTAGCGGAATAGCTTATCGTATTCTAGCTTGACTGCCGACGCCCAGGGGTCTAGCCTTACTGGCTTCTCCTCCACAATAACTCCCACCCGGGCCCTGCATCAACCGATAATGCTCCAGCGGCAAATCGCATATAGAGTCTTTACTATTAAGCGTGATGCTGACTCTCTGGGACGGTTACAGGCCTAGGTGCATAGGTACCGAGAACGTGGTGGCTGAGTTGTGGTAGAGATAATAGAGTTCAGCGATGTGCGTGACGCTGTAGAGAGAATAGCTAGTAGGCTTCCATTTGTCGACGAGAAGCTCAGACTTCTCGTCGAGCAAAACATTGGTATAAAGCGTGTTACCGATATTGTAGCTTCTCCCGACCCGGTATATGCTGTAGATTCCGCCTTTCCGCGCTCACCGCTTGACCTAGTAGGCATGTCTATGAGTATTGTAGCTGTGGCGGTGGCCAAGTACTCCCGTGGCAGGACACGTGTCAAACGTACTAGGAGAATACTCGTTGAATTCCTCGGAGAGCTGGACCAAGACTATGTGGCAGCATTTGCTAGGCTTGAGGAGCGCCGGCATGCGTTGAACATTGTGGATGAAGCCGAGATGCTGGTAATTGATGGAGAAATCCTCCCACGTCGTGGTAGCTCGGAGCTCTGGGCTAACGTAGAGTCTCTAAGCATGATGCTTGTCAAAGAACTACTCCGCAGGGGCGTGCCAATAGTAGGCGTGCTTAAACGGAGCTACTCAAGGCACATAGCGGATATGATAGGTATGCCTCTCAGCGATAAGGCTCTTGCATCGCTTATATTGCGCCGGGGAGAATTTATCGAGGTTGCACACAATCAAGAGCAGCTAGCCAGGCTAGGATGTAGAATAGTCTTCTATAAGCCTTTACGAGGATTCGCAGAAGCCGTAAAGCTGGAAGTATGTAGCAAACGGGTGCCAGTAGGCGACGTGGTAGCTATCCTGGCTAGGGAGGCTGGCCCTACGGGGCTGCCGTGGATAATAGACTTGGTCGATTCTGTGGTAAAGAAAGAGGTTGCTCATATAGGTGCTGTGCATAGCCTTCTCCTCGTTAGGCTAGCTCGTGGCAAGAGACATACCCTAGCATACCATACGAATCCGCAGGAGAAGAACCGTACCTAGACCCAAGCTTAGAGCTGAGAGCGTGCATAAGAACAATTCAGCAGACGCGGTGGTAGTGTGAGGTGTTTGCCCCCGACCCCCAGTCGTGAGGATCCGTCGCTCATCCCGGGGGAGCCAGATGCCCCCGGGGCTGTCGCGGCGGCGAGCCCGGCCGGCTAGTGTTACGTATCAGTGCGTAGGTGTATAAGTGTCGCTTCTCTAATGAGGTTTAGCTGTGGTACGCCTCTTCTACGTCGCTTGGAGCTACACAGCCCGTAAGGTATGCATAGTCGAGTGCTGCTTTGGCCGTCGTGGCTGCTGCTCTGTGTACTTCCGGATCCCAGGTGCTGCGAAGTATGCAGTTATACGATAATAGAACAGTGTATACGAGCCATCTAATAGTGTTGCACGTTATCTTTTCTATCCGGTAGTGTGCCCAGTGGCGCAGTCGCGTAAAGGCTATTAGCAGCTCTATGCTGCATCCGAAGCTCCTCGTATACGTATACCATCCTGATCCTTCCTCCACAAGTATGGGCTCCAACACAAGCACTATGGTGTTGTTGGCTGCTGTGTATCGGGCAGATACAACAGCCTCAATGCGGGGCCCCTCCGCCTTAGGGCATGGTGCATGTATAGCCTTAGCTGGTATGAGGCTGACCCCGTGTTTTAGCACAGCGTTGTAGTAACTGAGAGGACTATAGGGCTGCGCGAGGCAAACCTCGTAAACACTGTAGCCTAGCGAGTAAACACGGGTGCCTGGATACAGTCGCGCGACCAAATGGTCTCTTTCACGCTTTATGCCGAGAGGAGTAACTATGAAGGACGATGGGGCTTGTAGAACTGCTAGTAGTTCTGCGTACTGCTGCTCTGGAATGAAAGGGATGACGCTACTGCTTGGCGAGCTATTAGACGCTATACGTGGGGCCATGGGTTATAGCCTCCGTGAGGATTGTAGGGCTGCACGGATACTGGACGAACTCCTCTACGAGGCTGCCCTTGAGGGAAGATATAGGAGTATTCTCAGCGTCTGCAAGACTATCAAGAGTCAACATGTCTGTATTGCGGGCGGCTCGGAGAGCCTCGAGAACAGTACCGACCGGCTGTTCGGGTGTGAGAAAATAGTAGCAGTCGATGGTGCAACGGTACTACTAATGGAGTACGGACTTATTCCAGACATAGTTGTAACGGATTTGGACGGCTCATGGCACTACATTGTGGAGGCTGGTAGGGCTGGAGCCATTGTAGTAGTACATGCCCACGGTGACAACATAGCCGCGCTCCGCGGGGTAGTACCCAGAATAGAAAACGTAGCGGGAACAACACAGTGCATGACTACACGTTTCGCGCCCATAGCTCCAGGCTTCACCGACGGAGACCGTGCACTTGGCCTCGCTATAGCATGTCGAGCCTCCCGAGTGACTCTCTATGGTATGAATACGAGGGAGCGTGTTGGCTGGTGGTCTAAGCCATGGTTAAAGAAAAGTATAGACCCGTGGCCCGAGAAAGCGCGTAAGCTGCATATTGCTGAGGGTATGATGCGCCTATTCACGGCATACGCGCTAGAGAGGGGTATCTTGGTCGAGCATAGATGATGAAGGAGTATTGGGCTGAGCCCATAGCATGATGACTCGGTTCTCGGCTGAGGAGAGATTATGTGGACACGCTCTAAGGTGGCAAATCATGGATAGGCTGGGCGTTGTCCGTGTTGAAACTGGTGCTCGCCTGCACCTGGGCTTCTATGGGTTATGTAGCAATAGTGAAAGAGTTCTGGGAGGTATAGGGATAGCTGTAGACGGTGCTGGCTACGTACTTGAAGCTAGGAGGTCCAGCAATGACTCGGTCAAGGGTTGCGACTCTGAAAGGGCATACTGGATATTAGAAAAGGCAAAGAAGAGGCTTGGCGTGGAGAAGCCTATAGAAATTCGAATAGAGAAATGCATACCAAGCCATGTCGGTCTAGGGTCGACAACACAGCTCACACTGGCTCTGTATACAGCTTTGGCTAAGCTAATGGGGATGGACGCTACCAGGGCAGTAAATGCTGCGAGGAGGGGGCCGTACTCCGGCATAGGCGTAGGAGTGTTTCTATATGGAGGTTTCATACTGGATGCTGGTGTAAGAGCTTCGGCCAAAGACAATACTGCTAAGCCGGCTCTGAGAGGCGAGATGCCTGAAGAATGGAGAATAGTAGCCATAATACCCAAGACCAGCTGGCGAGTTCAAGAAGGACATCATGAAGAAGAGCTAATGCTTATACCGCGCGGCAGTATGGACATGTGCTGCAGGGCTATGTATGCTCTTCTACGCATGGTAGTACCTGGTATAGCAGAGCGGGATTTCCAGCTATTTGCCAGTGGTGTAGAAGAGATACAGCGCTTAACCGGGAGCTACTTCTCCGGTGCTCAGAGTGGACTATTTTGTTGCACTGAGTCACAAGAAGCAGCGGAAAAACTCCGCAAGGTAGGTGCAAAAGGTATAGGACAGAGTAGCTGGGGTCCTCTTGTATATGGCTTCTTCCCCAGCGGCTCATCAGCAGTGAGAGCATTCAGCATGCTTAGGGACAGCTACAAAGATCGGGGCCTGGTGCTCTTGCTGAAGCCACGTAATAGTGGTGCACGTATAATGGAATCATTTGGCTCTCTCTAGCCTTCATGGCGGCACTGTTTGCACAGTTGCCCGTCCTCCTTGTTTTCGGTCTTGCCATTTTGTCCAGTGTCTTTGCGTTCTCTAGCCTTACGTGCTTGTATAGGCTTAACGAATAATTTACCTTGGCCTATACGCTCTAGTAAGGCTGAAGCGCTTACACCGACTGGTGATTCGGAGTCTAAGCCATAGTATATCTTGAGAACCTTTCTCGCTATATCCTTGAGCGCGACCATTATGCTGTGTGGGCGTGTACGTAGTTCTTCTGCCACAGTTTCCCAGCTCCTCCCCTGGAGTACCTTGGCTACAACTATGTACTCTTCTCGCCTTGATAGACTAAGGCCTTTAGTCTTCGGGTACATTAGCCAGTATGCTCTAGTTATCTCGTGCATCACATCTGTTACAGCTTCATATGTCATGGGGCCGTAGGCGTATATCCATAAGCGGTCTACTTGTATCAAGGTAAGTCTTGGATAGTAATCCTCGAAGATGGGGTCGCCGCTCTTCAGTATTAGCAGCGCGACATCGGTTTCAAGGTCCCGGTACGGGTCGTGAAGGCTCTCGAGCACCTTTCTCTTAAACTCCCTGTTGGCTATTGACGTAAGCTTCTTCATGGTCTCCTTTATCGGGTTAAGCACTAGTATAGTGTACTCGCCACTTACAGGGTTCCTATCTGGCGACATGTGGACCGGCAGGAACCCGTTCTTTAGCCAGAATCGTAGAAGCTGGTCGTTGACGCCGAAGCCGCTTCCAACCCAATCTAGCCCTTCTTCTTCGGCTTCCCTCCTCACATGCTCTAGGGCGAATGAACCTATACCCTTCCCCTGTACATCGGGGTGTGTTGCTATGCGTACTATACGCCAGCCTCTAGCGCTCCCGAACTCTCTAACACGTAGATGTTTTAGCATCCTGTCTGGTATGATATTTCCGGGTGTTTTTCCTCCACGTAGAAGCTCTTCTATCATCTCGTCGTCTAGGCCACCCTCGTTTGCTATCTGGAGCGCGCATACAATCTTCCCGGACGGCAGCCTTACTCCCCTTATGATATGGTGTGGTGCGTCAGCTAGTATTGCTAAGTCGTCTGGCTCGTTTCGGTAGTGTGCTAGAACGTATATGCCGAAGAGCTGGCGCAGGGACTCTTCTCCTTCTGGACTGAATAACCAGCTCGGATCGAATCGTACGTATTCTAGTCTGCCCTGCATTATAGCTTCTACGTCTTCCTCATCGAGTTCTGCTGGTTCGGCATCTAGCAGTAGAGCGTCAAAGAGCCATCGTTCTATAGGGTCGTCGCGTGCATAACGAATAGGTTCGTGCATCTCTACTTGGATGAGTTCCGTCCTAGGGTCATTCTTAAGAACTGGGAGAAACCTCACAGAGAAGCCGCGTCCAGCACCCTCGTAGCCATGTATGGTTGTCGCGAATATCATCCGGTTGTGATGGCGCCATATACGGTGTAGAAGTGGTACGTGCATGCCCGCGGCCTCGTCAACTATGACAACATCAGCTTTGAGTTTGGGTACATGTATTGGCTCCCAGTACTCTATACTGAAGCCTTCGCCGTGTAGTTCTAGTACGCGCTCTCCACGCTTGACTATTCGTGTCCTAATCTCGAGTTTCTCAGCGGCCTTTATGGCGAGTGTAAAGAATGACTGTACGCTGGCTAGGTTTGGCGCAGTGACTATGATGCGTACTCTTCTGCGTTCGCGGCGGAGCCTCATAGCTAAGCCTATGGATGCTATTCCTACAGCGCCAGATTTTCCTCTGCCTCTATCAGAGGTTATTACTATTGCCTTCTTCTTTTTCTTGCCTCTTTCGATAAGAGATTCAACGGTTTTTATGACGTTTACCTGGTCCTGAGTCAGAGCTAGCTCGTAGAGTTCACGGGGGAAGACAGTCTTTTCGGGGATCTTTATCTCCTCCTTGGTATAGCGTCTTAGCGGATAGTCATCTGCCTTTATGGTGTCTTCCTCGTCTATGTCATATATGTAGATTCCATCATGCTCTATAAGCTTGCGCTTGAACCATCTTATGAATATGTGTCGTGGCTCCTTATAGCCTGGTACTACTAGATTCTGCTTAAATATGGTCATCCACTTATCCCACTTAATCCAAGGAGGAACCAAGAATATTACGAGGCCGCCACCCTCGACTATGCCGACTAGCCTGCCAACGTCGTTAGGCTTTAGATCGTTGACCAGGTCCATCACGAGGATTTTGAATGTTGTGCCTAGGAATCTGTCGCTTTCTTCGTATCTCGCTATAGTCAACGTTATCATGTTGGCCCTAGATTTTATTGTTCTTTTGACTACTTCCTTGCGTATTTTAGCGTCCTTGAATTCGTCGTGAAATACATATAGTAGTGGTAGCTCTTCTTTGCCTTTCACTCTACGGTATACTCTTTCGTAGAATAATAGCGCTCTCGCAGCAGCTGCTCCCACCTTTACTGGGTCATTGCCTGTAATTACTAAAAGGCGTCTATGCCTAGAAACTATTGCTCTTTCTATCCCCTTGCTTAGTTTTCTTAGCAGTTTGTTAAAGCTGGCTGGTATGTACTCCTTTAGATTCTCAGCTACACGTCTACCAATATCCTCTATGTCCTTCTTAGTAAGGTCCTCGTAGCTGACGTCAGTGCTGCTCAAAAGCCCTCTTCCCCGCTAAGCTAGGCAGAACACTTGAGAGAGGGTTATGTAGATGGATGGTGTCCGACATAACTTCTATCAAAACGGTGAATTAATGAATTAATAGCAGAAGTGTCGCTTTCTAGGGCTTCTGGCGGGGGCTATCGTAATGCTTTTAAATAATATTATCCATGCCTCTTAGCTCCTCTATAGATATTGTTCTCTGTTCGCGCTTTTCTAGATCGCGTAGAACGAGTTTTCCTTCTCTAGCTTCCTGCTCCCCTATTATCACTGCATAGCGGTATCCTTGCTTGGCTAGCTTTGGAAGCATCTTCTGAAGCTTGGAGCTTGTGTACAATACTACTGAAACTCCTCTCTTAGCGGCTATTATGTCCTGAATTTGGGCAGCGTAGGTTGTGAAGGCTTCGTTAAGAACCACTACAGCTACCTGAGTTTTAGTCTCGTATACATGTCTGGGCTTTATTTCAAGCTCTCGCATAGCGGCTAAGGTTCTGTCAAGGCCTATAGCGAATCCGGTGCCAGGCACTTTTTCACCGCCATAAAGCTCTATTAGGTTATCGTAGCGGCCGCCGCCAGCTATGCTTACAGGGAAACCCGGTACTTTGATCTCGAATATTGTACCTGTGTAATACGCTAGTCCGCGTGCAAAGGCTAAGTCAACTTCAAGTTTTAGCTTGCTGTTGTACTCTCTAAGCATGCTTATGAGCTTGCCGAACTCCTCCAGTATTTTGACAGCCTTATCGTCTACTCGTGATACGATCTTTTTTGCATCATCTATACTGTTCCTTGTTTTTGTCCACAATTCTTCTAGGAGACCTGCCAGGCTTGTATGACCTGTCTCTATTAGTACTTCTATGGCTTCGTTGTACATGTCCTTATCCATTAGATGTAATATGTGGTCCTGCGTTTCCTCACCTATGCCGTACTTTGCAAACAGATATCTATATAGCCTCGTGGTGCCTATTTTTAGTACTACATTGTCCAGCATATCTATTTTCTCGTAGAACTTTGCTAGGATCTTTATGACTTCGAAGTCGCCTATAATAGAGGGCTCGCCGAGCAGCTCTATGCCGGCTTGCCAGAATTCTCTATATCTAGCTTTTTGCGGCTCCTCGTATCTGAAGCAGTTAACAACGTAGTAAAGACGTATGGGCTTGGGCTGGCCTCGCAGGTGTTTTAAGTATATTCTTACAATGCTCGCTGTAGCTTCAGGCCTTAGTGCTACTTCTCTTCCTGCTTTATCTTTGAATACATACATTGAGCGTCTTATCTCTTCGCCAGATTTTACGGCAAACAATTGGAACCGTTCTAATGTCGGTGGTTTTACCTCCATGTAGCCATAGGCTTCGACGAGCCGTGAGAATAACTCAGTGAGCCTGGACAGTGCGTGTGAGTCTGGTGGTAGTATGTCCCGGAATCCGCGGAGTGGCTCCAGGACTATCTGTGTCAAGGCTCGCTATAGCCCTCCCTTGGTAGCCTTGTTAGCCCGGGTCTAAACACCAAAGCTGTATAATATGTTACGTCGCCATACCTATCAACTATAGCTAAGAGCGGCTCCCAGTTATTCTTAGCGGCTTCCTCGACGAAGGAGTATAAGGTAGCTAGCTTTACGGGCCTATTCTCCTCGAGAACTAGTATGTAGTGTGTATACCGGGGTTCTCTCTTCCTACGTCTAAGTAGGAGCGAATGAGAGCGTGGGCCGGGGACAGGTAGGCGGCCACGTTTCCGCAGGTCCAGGTACACCTCGAACTCGACCCATGCATAGGGGTTTAGCCTG
>DQVR01000103.1 GCA_015661645.1 Pyrodictium delaneyi | reverse complement strand
GTCGTTCGGCGTGATGAGGAGCTGGCGAGCAGAGCCCGTCCCCGGGGCGGTGCTGAGCTAAGACTTGGTGGGGGTACTGACCGTCCCCAAGATTTACTACAAAGCTGTGAGCGTTACTATTGATATATAGTAGTCAGTATCCTATATAGCTTGTGGGCGGTGGTGTGTTGGCGCAGCAGAGTAGATAATTTACGTACCGCTCTCGGGGCTGTACTACATAACTATTCGGCAAGGAAGAGTAAGAGATAGACCCTACTAAAAACTATTCACGGGTGTTAATGGAGAGGTAGGTTTAAGTATTGGATTTATTAATTTCGGTTGTGGGATTCAAATAGTTCAACCATTGTAGAGGAGGGGTTTGAAAGCTTTGCCTACACGTGAAATGTTAATAGATCCTATTACACGTGTTGAGGGTCACCTAGCTCTGCGCGTGGTAGTTGATACTGACGCGAGGAAACCGATAAAAGACAGCGTCCGCAGCTTTGTTACAATGTTCCGTGGCTTCGAGGTATTTGACCTCGGAAGACCACCAGAGGACATTCCACATGTGAACAGCCGTATATGTGGCGTATGTGGTGCGAGCCATGCTAATGCAAGCGTTCTAGCCGTTGATATGGCCTATGGAGTCTCGCCCTACCGTATGGGTGTTGTGCTCCGCAACATGGCCTTTGCCATGACCGACCACATATACGACCACACGATAATCCTCAACATGCTTGAAGGTCCCGACTTCAGCAGCACAGTAGTCTCCTTCATGACTCCTTCGGTCTATGACCAGGCTAAGAAGACCCTAGCCGAGCATCGCGATATACACGGCTTCACGACGATAGCGGAGATAATGGACGCTCTAACACCTATAACCGGCAAGCTCTGGCAGCTAGGAGCTAAGTTCCAGCGATATGCGCGCGAGGCAGGCGTTCTCATATACGGTAGGCATAGCCATCCCGCTACTCTCATACCTGGCGGGATATCCACCGATCTGAGTAATGCAGAGTACCTAGTCACTGGATACATCTTCCGCCTAACAAAGCTCACCGCATGGGTGAAGTACATGTACGCTGCTTGGTACGACCTGCTAAAGTTCTATGAGGATATAGGCTACGCAGAGAACGGTATTAGCTATCATCCAGACCCGGCCAAGTCTACGGTTAACGCCGTAGCCAGCAGCGGTGTATTCGACGACCCTGAGACCTACGAGAGTATAGGTGACTATGTGGAGTGGGAGGAGTTCTACAAAAAGATGGACGAGAACGCGAGCAAGAGAGTGCTAAAGCCCGGTATAATACTCAGAGGCGAGCTTGTCACAACTAAGTTTACCGAGTACAACGCAAGTATACTAGAACACGTCGAGCGCGCCTTCTTCAAGGACTGGAAGGACAAGGCCAAGGAGCTCACATGGTATGGTGAGCTAGAGAAGAACGACTTTAAAGACCCTGCGGGGAACAAGCTGCTCTGGGATAAGTACGACCCGGTATACCACCCGTGGATAAAGGTGACAATACCGAATCCTACAGCTAGGGACTGGGCTGGCAAATACAGCTGGGTGACCCACATACGCCTAGTATGGAAGGACGGAACCATAACCCCCTTCGAGGTCGGTCCATACGCGAGGCTCCTAGTGGCGAGCAGGCAGCCTAGCGGTGACCGTCTAGGCCTATACAAGAGCATGGGTAACGGTGTCCTAAAGGTGACTCTGCCACGTGCATGTACTGACGAGCTTCCTGCAAGCGTATGCGAAGAAATGACCTTCGAGTGGAAGGTGCCGGAGTTCAGCTCTACGATATATAGGCTATGGGCCCGTGCATTTAACATTCTAATCGATGTTATAGAGGCCTGGAACGAGGCCACAAAGGCCCTAGAATACGTGAAGGCCGGTACCGTGAAGACTAGCAGGCCGTGGAAGACGCCGAGCAGGATAACATTTGGCGTAGGCCTAACCGAGGCACCTCGTGGTACCGTAAGGCACTGGCTGGTACAGAAGGCTGGCAAGACGCTCAACATGCAAATACACTCGGCGTCAACTGGTAACGTAAGTCCGCAAGACAAGTGGGGCTTCAGCCCATTCGAGCAGGGTGTCGTAAACACAGTAGTCACGGAGGAGACGAAGCCAGAGGAGTGGACAGGACTAGACTTCGTACGCTCTCTAAGGAGCTTCGACCCATGCCTGGCGTGCGCGGCGCACATACAGTTCATAAAGGGCGAGAAGCTAGTCAAGACTGTAAAGAAGGTAATAACAACAGCACACTACCGTTAAGAAAACAGCCATGCCTTCTTGCGCTAGCGTCCTTGCACACCTTTTTTACCTCCCTAGAAGCCATAACTACTCTCTTGCTTCTAGTCACTGTTCACGGTGACGAAAATGCTGCTAGCTAATCACCAACACTGTCTTCTTTATACTTGATGTAGCTCTGTGCAGAAAGACTAAGGGGTGTAGGTGGACCCGCTTGGTACCGGGGTACAAAAAGTGAGGCAGCTCGCGGACTATGCAATGGTGGCATTTATTGAGGCCATAAAGAGGGGGTTCCCTATCTACGCGAAGAAGTTTATGAGCGATGTCATACTTGTGCGTAACAAGCATGGCCGGGGGATCCTATACGTAAACTATATCAATGTAGGTGATGGGTCTCGCTATGTTACTGTGGCTGCAGACAAGTACAGTATATGGGGTGTGCGTGTAGTAAGAGTGCGGGATGATAAGATAATAGAGGTTAATCCTCATTTAGTTCCTGACGCTGTGGGACAGCATATAGAGCTTATATCAACGTTCGAAGTGGATGTTTGGAGTAAGAGGCTCAAACTTTTTGAATTAGGTAGCCCGGTAGGCGATGTGCCCGATGTACTGAAGCCCTTCAGTAGGGTTGGAGCAGAGGTAAGGTACATCGAGGAGACATTCGACTACGTGGTAGTGTTTAACGGTGTTGCACCCGTCTGGTATAACAAGCTTACAGGGAAGGTTGACGATTCTCGTGAGTGGCAGAAAACGATGGGACTTCTGCCGAAAGAGCTGGAGGGTATAGAGGCGTAATGCGTAGGCTATGCGTTTGCTGCTGGTATTGGTAGGAGGGAGGCTTGTAAGCTTAGTACGCCACGTATCCTGGTAAAGAGTTTGTACAACTCCTTGACCCTATTCCCGCTGCCGTGGACAATCATGATGTAGAGCATATAGCCTGTCGAGAGCCTTACCGCTATGACCGAGTCTACTATGTCATAGTAGTCTCTCACCGCGCGGTGTATACTCGAGGCTACAGATTCGTTATCTTCTGGTACAAGGAGCTGAAGAGTGCCGCCTACAGTGCCACTATGGCTCCACCACCGGTTAAACGCAATGAATAGCTCTACGGCGTCTCGTATAACGCGGGATATACTGGTGTACCCCATATTCTTGGATATTTCTACGAGTTGCTTGTACACGTCGTCTGGCAGCGCTACGCCGGTCTTTACAACCATGCCACGGCCCCTGGCTACTCTAACCCAGCTCGGCCATAAAAGCCAGCCACACTGGGTACTAGCGCTGTAGAAACTAGTTCCTCAGAAGTATCCGAACTCTGTAGGTAGTCAATGACCCCTTATGTTGATGTGTTTGCCAGTAGTCATGCCAGTCTACTATGTGGAGTTGAGAGTATAGTCGTTGATAACGCTTGAGGGAAATAAATAATTATGCTGCGTTGTTTACCTTGTAAAGCTATGGGGCGGTGAAGACGGATTATCGGGCCGATGCTAGAGCAGTGTGGAAAGTACCCTCTGACGGAGCCCCGTCTCTGGCCCCGGCGGTGCCTTAAGCTTCACGTGGTTTGGGTCAGAGTAGCTGAATTGTACGAACCATGTCCTAAACAATAGCCTAGGCTGGGCAAATAACCTTCCTTCCACGGCGGAATACTGTAGTCGTAGTACTAGATGGCCTAGCAGCCCGCTATGGCTACACGATAGAGTATACGACGTAGCTATGACGTAGCAAGCACGCCTACCCAGGCTCATACACGGCAAATGCCACTATAGTGTCTGTAGTAGCTGTAGGAGGCGTGATGTTAGTAGCTGCTATGGCTGGTATGCAGCCACCGTGATAGCATCCGTTACGGAGTGGACGCGGAAAATAGGCGTACTAAAAGCTCTGAGTGTTTATTAAGTAGTGAGGTATTAGCCACGGCGTTGATGTAAAATGGTAGTAGAAGGCATGCATACTATACGTAGTGATTAAGGCGGAGCCGGCCATAACGCTCGGACACATAGGACTAGTGCTACTTATGACCATGGTTGTTGGTGCTGTAGGTGGCGCTATACCCGCGTATAAGGCGGCAAGAATACCACCAGCAATAGCGCTACGCCACGAGTAGCCAAAACCACGTGGCGGCTCGTCTAGTTAGCCTCGGGCGGCAGTACATCGTGATGAGTCATCGCTTTATAGGAAGCGATGCTGCAGTAGAAGTATTGGTACCGCTTAAGGCCCTCAGGGTAGGAAGGAGTCTCTGGGTGGCCCTGTACATGAGCAGGGAGTATCGGGGACGCAGGATAGTCGTATGGCCGGTATACATAGACTCTACAGCGTCACGCGGAGAGGGTAGGAAAATTTCTCTCCGCGACGCGGTGAGGAAGCCCAGGGTGGAAGAAATAGTCGAAGCCGCTAAGAGGCTGGGCCTGAACCCCGAGGTCGAGGAGGCTAGGTATCCCCGCAGCTGGTGGGAGAATACAAGACGCGTTATAGTAGACAAAATGGGGTCTAAATTGGCAACGTTAAAGGCGCTAGCGACAGAGCTGCGGAAACTCCGGGAGGAGAAGCGTAGGCTCCGCCACGCCTAGGCGGTACATTGCTCAGGACATACAACGCTGTGGTGCCTCATGTGCGGCCCCCTTTCTGAGCAGCCCTAGCAGCACGGTGATCGACCATGAACGCTCATATACCGCCGATAAGTGTGAGTCCATATAGACTACTTATAGCCCTATCAGTAACGCTAATTGTAAATATACCATTCGGCTACTGGCGCGCCTATGCTAAGAGAAATAAACGGAGGTTTGAATGGTTTCTAGCTATTCATGCGCCTGTGCCGTTAATAGCCATTTTGAGGAAATGGAGCGGCGTATCGCTATCAGCAGAGCATGTTGCATTGATAGCGTTGTTTGTAGCAATGTACTTTATAGGGCAGCGCTTGGGCGGCAAGATACATGATAGGCTAGCCTCAAGTGGATGCATTAAGGTTGGGCGTAACCTGGTACACGACGTGCTCCGAGTCTACCGTATATCATCTTCTTGTAGGATACAGCAGACCAGGGCAATGAGGGATTAGGCACTTACAGCACCCGCCCTAGAGGATTTCATGTAGTATTTGCATACCGTAGACGAAACGGCGTGACACTATTCTAGTTTTCTGTCGTGTTGTTGCTGTATAGGGCTCCAACTATAGAGCTTACTGGCAGTGTAACGTGTTGGCTTGGCACAGAATAGTGCAGCTTTAGCGTGGTGATGTCTATGTACAGCGCATTGCCCATCCTCCGTGGAGCTATATAAAATATAGTATCGTATATATTGTATAGTGGGTACGTGTTTACAAGCTCCTTAAGCGCAGCAGAATACACATAAACCCCCGTTATGCCATGTATCCTACGATGCTGTATATTGTTAAAATGCTCCCTTATACCTACATCCACCTCGCCAGAAAGCCAGAAAGCTTGCTTAATACCATCCACTACTACGACATCGGGCATCACCCTAAGATCCTCATCAATACTGTGCATTGCAAGCTCGGTGGCAGAGTATATCGTAGGATTAATGCTGCTTATCTTCGTAATCTCCACTGTAGGGTCTGAACAGCTAAGCCTTCTTAGTATCCACTTCACCTCGTCTGGCGACCTAGTAAAGCTCCTATATAGTACTTTGACCGGCGGCTCAGCCTCAATATTACAAGCTAGGCCTAGGAGGATGGTAGGCGGGTCGAACGCGGGATGTATCGACACAAGGATCTGAGAGCCGCGGGGTAGCGAAACAGAGTAGCTCATGTTTGCTGCGCTAAGCCTAAAACGTAGCACTTCGCTTGGAGCAGGTATGTTCAATATCTTCGGCGGAGTTCTAACAGCTATAACCTTGCCCGGTACTATTGCATAGGTGAGTCTTGCGAGAGTGGTTCTGTGCCCCCGCATCTTGAGTATCTCCATGGTCCTTATTATCTTGTCGCCGCTAAAGCTTGTCTTGAGCATAATAAGGCCGTCCACAACAAACTCTTCTATTCCGTAGCCGAGCCTTGAACTGCCGACTGGCAGCTCTGCGGTGAGAATCGTGGTTACCCCATGCCTCTTAACATGGTGGATAAAAAGGCTATGTAGGAGTTCTCTTGCTCTTTGGTCGCTGCCGAGTACCCGTAGAATAGAGGTTATGGTGTCTATTACAAGTCTCTTAGCACCTATGGCATCTATGGCTGAGAGAAGGCTCTCAAGTGTAGCTGAAATAGCCTCTTCGTCGTTTATATTAAGGGCTTCTATAAACACGAATTTGCCCTGTTCCTCATATACTTCAAAGTCGAGGCCAAGCCGGCTCATGTTTTCGAGGAATTCCTCCCGGTACTCGTTGAAGCTAAGATATATGCCAGGCTCGCCCCTGGTGAGGCCCTCGTATACGAACCGGGCGGCGAAGCTCGTTTTACCACTCCCAGGGCTACCTGCGACGAGTATTATGCTTCCTCTTCTAACGCCGCCGTCTAGAATATCGTCAAGCCCTTCTATTCCTAGAGGTACTAGCTTATCATCGTATTCCATAGTCATGCTATAGGCCTCTCCTGCCTCCTATAGGCGCTAATACTAGCCTTTTAAAGCCTCTGGAGTGTGGTGAAACGGGCAAGAAAGGTATAGCTACGGGCTGTCCTTCTCGTGGTAGGGCCTCCAGTGGGCTCCGCCAGGCCAGCTAAGCGGGTTCACAGCCCCAGTCTCCCCCGTTAAAACACCTTCACGGTATACCACGGCGCCGCCAACAATAGTGGCTAATACCTCCATGCACGACCTCTCCATGAAGTAGGGTATGTATCTCGCCTTACTCAGTCCCGGTGCCAATACTCTGTCGGGCCCAGGCTTGAACACTGTAATGTTTGCACGGGCCCCAGGCTCTAGTACACCGTAGCCGCTGAGCCCCAGTATACGTGCAGGACCGCGGCTAACCAGCCAGAGGTACTCGTCAAGCCTTAGGGCCTTTGCCACTACCAGACAGTAGAGCATCTGCGGCCACGCTTCCAGCCACGGTATGCCGGGTCTGCAGGTGAGTGGCTCAGACTTCTCCCAGACAGCATGCGGTGCATGGTCGCTGGCAAACGCGTCTACAGTGCCCCCGAGCAGCTTCTCAAGCAGCAGCATAGAGTAGTGAGGGCTCCTCAGCGGCGGGTTGACGCGGAACAAGCAGTCCTCGCTCCATTCCTGCAACAGCAGGTGGTGGGGCGTAACATCTACGGTAAATCCTGCTGAGCGGGCACGCTCTAGGGTCGAAGGGCAAGACACGTGTGTTATGTGTACCCTGGCCCTCGGCTGTAGCGAGGCGATCAGCTCTACGGCGGCTATCTCCCAGTGGCAGCCGCGGTGGAGGGTACGCGAGCTATTGCTCTCCACGAGCGGCTTCTCGGCTTCAGGCAGCTCGGGATGCACAACCACGAGCGTGTCACTAGAGCCCAGAATGCCGCGGACCACGCTAAAGCGGTCTAGGAGGTCGCCCGGGTAGACCTTGAACCCGGCTATGGGCATCGAAGCTAGCCTAGAAGCTTCCTCTATATCGCCTGGTATGCCGGCGTATACCGAGTAGTCGACTAGGCTATATCTCTCCAGGGCTTGTAGCTTCTCGCTGAGGGCTTCAACTGTAGCGAGCCGGGGCACCGTGTTCGGCATATCAACTACCATTGCTATGCCGCTGGCAGCGGCAGCTGCAGTCCCGCTGTATTCGTCCTCCTTGTAGCTGAGCCTCAGCCCTCTCAAGTGCACATGTAGGTCTATGAAGCCGGGTGCCACGTAGGCGCCCCGGCCCCGGTGGTCGAGCAGGTTTACAGCGCTCGGAGGCCTACTCGTTATACCGGCTATGACTCCATCCTCGACTACGACGCAGCCCTCTCCGTGGACGCCCCGGTAGTCCACTAGGGTTCCGCACACTACTGTCTCGGCTCGCATTCTCTCTCAGCCCAGCAGTCGAGCATTGAGCCAGGGAACACTGGGCCCTCGCGGCACAATAGGCTGGAAGTACACGGCAGCATGCATGACCCGCAGAACCCCATGCCGCAGCGTACGAGGGTCTCGAGACTCGCGTAGAGCCTATCCAGTAGCCCCCGGTCCCCGGCGAGCCTGTAGAGTGCGCAGATCATGGCAGGCGGTCCAGCGGCTACAATAAAGTCGAAACTTGCAACATTTATTGTGCTGAGGGCATCGATTGCTGTCCCCTTTACACCCTTGCTGCCGTCGTCGGTCGCAACCACGAGTTTAACGCTCTCGAGGTCCTCCAGGTACATCTCTATGGGTGCTAGCTCGTTGTCTGTACGCGCACCGTAGACTAGCGTGACCTGGGCGCCGTTCCTGCTAGCCCATCTGGCAAGGGGTACGAGCGAGGCTATGCCAGTACCGCCGCCCACGAGTAGTATGGCTTTCGCTTTCGGTGCGAAGCCTCTTCCCATAGGGCCTATGATGCCTGCCTTCGTCGGGGGCTGTTCTACTATCCTGCGTGTAGTGGAGCCCCGTAGCCTCACAAGGAAGTCGATACGGTTCTTAGACGAATATATCGGTGCCAATGGTATAGCCTCGATGCCCGGGACCCAGAACATAGCGAACTGTGTCGGCTCGAACTCGGGTAAAACGCATGCCTGCGGCCTATACGAGAGGAGTATGGCTCCCTTGCCACGCCATAGAACACGGCCTAGCCGAAGGCTACAGTAACTGTAGCCCCACCTCTCTGTAGCAAGTGTCATGCTATCTCCTCTCTTCGCCTGCTTCCTCAAGCTGCTCAAGTACGTCCTTTTCATCGATTATAGTGCTGCAGTATGTACACTGGAGCTGTAGCGGCCGCTCGGCTACTATCTTAAAGCGTGGCCTCAGAGGCTCCCCTGGCTTGCGCGTTATGCAGGTTGGGTTCGTGCAGGCTATTATCCCCTCGATTACGCTGGGTAGCTTGACTCGCTTCTTCTCTATAACCCGGTAGTCCTTCACTATGTTTATGGTGGCTGATGGTGCTATCAGTGCTATCCGGTTAACCTCCTCGCTGCTGAGGTGGCGCCCCTCTACTTTTACTATGTCCTTGCGCCCGAGCCGGCGGCTCTCAACGTTCATTACTACGGCGACGCGTAGGCCCTCACGTCCTGTTATACCGAGTATCCTTAGCACTGCCAGTGCACGGCCAGCGGGTATGTGGTCTATGACTGTTCCTTCTCTTATCCTACGTACTAGTAGCCCCTCAGAGGGGGCCATTGTATAGCTACACCTCTGCACCGAGTATAAGCGATAGCAGGGCCATGCGCACGGGGACACCGTTCCGGGCCTGGAGGAAATACGCAGCGTAGCGGGACGAGTCAACATTAGCGGCTATCTCGTCGACCCTAGGCAGGGGGTGGAGAACGCGTAGCTCGGGCTTAGCGCACTTCTCTAGCAGCTCTCGTGTCACGCGATAGCTGCCGCGTACCTTCTCGTACTCCCTGGGGTCGGGAAAGCGCTCCCTTTGTATCCGTGTCACGTACAGCACATCGAGCTCGCCTAGTACGTCGTCGAGCTTGCTGACCTCCTCGTAATCTATACCAGCCTCCTCGAGCCTGGCTCTTACCTCGGGCCTCGCACGGAGGAGGGGCGGCGATATGAGGTAGAGCTTCCGTGGCCGGTAAAGCGTGAGCGCAAGTATGAAGCTAGAAGCAGCCCGGCCGAAGCGGAGGTCGCCGAGTACCCCGTAGACGAGCCCGTCTATCGTCCCGAAGAGTTCCTTTACCGTGTAGAGGTCGAGCATAGCCTGCGTCGGGTGGTGTTGCTTCCCGTCGCCAGCGTTTATGACAGGTTTCTCGGCCACTTCGGCGGCGTAGAGCGCTGAGCCCTCGTACTTGTGCCGTATCACTATAGCGTCGGCGTAGCCGTCGAGCATCCGGATGGTGTCGGCGAGGTTCTCTCCCTTCGCGAGGCTAGTGGCCTCCTCGCCTGCAAATCCGAGGGTCTGAGCACCGAGCCTCTTGGCGGCAGTCTCAAAGCTCAGCCTAGTCCTGGTAGATGGCTCGAAGAAGGCTAGCGCCACTATGCGCCCCTCTAGGAGCCTCGGCACATGGCCCCTCTGCAGCATCTCCTTCATGCGGGCAGCTACGTCGAATAGCTCCTCGAGATCATCGCGTGTAAAGTCGAGGATGCTTATGACGTCGCGGCCCCTCCAGCGTCCTGGCCGCATAGCTTCCTCAACCCCGCCCCTCGCTATACAGCTGGTCTATAACCCTCTGGGCGTCCTCCCGTGGCACGATGCCCTCCTCGACGGCAGCGCGGAGCACGCCGCGGAGCGTGGCTACCCGTAGAAGCTCTACCCCAGCCTCTGCTAGGCGCGCCCGCGCGCACTGCTCCCTATCAATTATCACGAGCGCGTAGACGGGCTCTGCCCCGGCGGCGCGTAAAGCCTCTACAGCGGCTGCAAGGCTGCCCCCAGTGGTAGCCACGTCGTCTACTACGAGCACGCGTTTTCCCTCAACCAGGCCCTCCACCTGCCTGCCAAGGCCGTGCTGCTTTCTGCCGCTACGGACATACGCCATGGGCTTCCCCGTGTAGAGGGCTAGACCCGTAGCCCACGCTATCCCCGCGGTGGCGACGCCGACCACAGTATCGTATTCAGCCTCCAGTGTGGCAGCGTGGAGGAGCGTCAACACGGCACGGAACGCGGTAGGATAGCTGGGCAGCCGCCTGAGGTCTATGTACACTGGGCTCTTGAGACCACTTGTCAGCGTGAACTCGCCCAGCTGGAGTGCACCTGTCTCCACGAGCAGCCTAGCTAGAATCTTCTCAGCGGACACGGCTAGCCCCTCCTACACGAGGCTAGTCTCCGTCCTTGAGCATCCCTGATGGCTAATGCGGCTGAACGCGGATCGGGGCTCGACACTATGAGGCGTCCTACTATCTCGTAGTCTGCGCCTGCGCAGAGAGCAGCGCCAGGCTCGGCTCCCTGAGCCCCTACACCAGGAGACATTATGGCTACACGGGGGCCTAGTCTTTCGCGTATACTCTCTATCACGTGAGGCCTGGTAGCTGGTGCTACGACGCCCCATGGCCCCAGCTTCTCCATGGCGTCGAGTATCAGCGGCAACGCCTTGTCGTAGACCTCCTCGGCGCCCGGGTGGCTCATAGACGCTACTACTACCAGCTTCTTGCCCCGCCTTTCCAGGAACTCCTTGAGTTCGCCGAGGGCCCCCCTCACGCCGATAAAGCCGTGGGCTATTACAGCGTCTACATAGTCCACTACAAGGCTGGTAGTAAGTTTCATCACGTGGCCTATGTCCGCTAGCTTTAGGTCGGCTATCCAGACGCCCTCGTGGCATCGGCTTCTCAGCGCGGCGGTGTACACTGGGCCGCGGCCCACGAGGAGTGGGAGGCCGAGCTTAAATCCGTCGACAATGCCACAGAGTTCTTCAACGAGGTCTTCGAAGCCACGGTCGGGAGAGTCCAGCGCAACTATCAGCCCCATAGGGTTGCTGCCCACGGCTACCCTGGCCCAGGGCTAGCCCTAAAAATAGGCATCAGTAAGACTTACGAGCTATAGCGAACAGCCATAACTGTGAAGACGCGCTAGTAGAGAGGGGGACGTGTTGCAGCGAATCCCGGTATATGGCAGGCGTGCGTCTAGCCGCGAAGAACTGCTAATGCTTATAGACAGGATAAGAGCCATTGTAGGCTCTACTCCAGTCCAGTGCTTCCAGCTAGGCGGCTATAGGCTATGCGTCAAGCTCGAGTACGTGAACCCTACTGGCAGTCACAAGGACAGAATAGCCCTCTACATGGTGCGTGGTGCCGTCGAGTCCGGTGTACTGGGTCCTGGCGGCTGTGTAGCCGAGGTCAGTAGCGGTAACACAGCGGCTTCAGTGGCCTGGATATCGTGGAGCCTCGGCCTGCGCCCAGTGCTCTTTGTGGAGTCTCGTGCCTCTGAGACAAAGAAGAGCCTCATAAGGATGCTTGGTGGTGAGATAATTGAGATACACGATGAGGGGTTGGGTAGGGACTGGGTACGCGAACGCGCGGAGGAGCTAGGCTGTGTGCTACTAGACCAGCTCAGCAACGAGTACAACCACCTAGCCCATTACGAGACCACAGCCATCGAGCTGCTAGGCCAGGTTAGCCGGATAGACGCGTTCGTAATGGGCGTGGGTACGGGGGGCACGATAACCGGTGTGGCACGCCGTCTACGCGAGAGCCGGGGCAATGCTCTCGTAGCGGCTGTTACTCCCCGCGGCTCGAGGCTAGCCGGGGGCCCTGGCGCTGACACTATAGAGGGGCTGACGTCCCACGCAGTGCCAGAAATTTACCAGAGGTATAGCAGCCTCGTTGACCGGGTAGTCGAGGTCGGGAGCAGTGAAGCCCTAGCAGGTATAGAGGCGCTAGCCTCGGCCACTGGTATACTGGCGGGCCCTTCCACGGGCGCTGCGTTCGCCGCGGCCTCCAAGCTCGTGGACGAGGGCGTGCTGGATACAGGCTCGACCATGGTAATAGTGGCTGCTGACAGCCTGGCACGGTATCCACAGCTCTCCTCCCGGCTGAGGCTCGGCAGCGGCCTGGGAGACGTTCTCCTTAATAGCTGGTGGATCTAGACTCCCTGAAGCGGGCGCGGCATGGTAAAATACGTTTTCGTGACGGGAGGTGTGCTCAGCAGCGTAGGCAAGGGAATCACGACGGCTTCGATAGGCCTCCTTCTCAAAGCCCGTGGATTCAGTGTAACAGCGATAAAGATAGACCCGTACATAAACGTTGACGCAGGCACTATGAATCCATACATGCACGGCGAGGTCTACGTCACAGAGGATGGAGGCGAGACAGACCTAGACCTAGGCCACTATGAGCGTTTCCTGGACACATTTCTCTCCAAGAAGAACAACATAACCACCGGTCAGGTCTACCTGACAGTCATAGAGCGTGAGCGGCGCGGCGACTACCTGGGCCAGACAGTCCAGGTGATACCCCACATAACCAACGAGATAAAGGCGAGAATAAGGAGCGTCGCGAAAGAGACCGGAGCCGACATAGTGCTAGTGGAGATAGGGGGTACTGTCGGCGACATAGAGGGCCTACCATTCCTCGAGGCCGTGCGCCAGATGAGAATGGAGGAAGGCTACTCGAACACTATATTCATACACGTGGCTCTCGTCCCTGTCCTCTCCACAACGGGGGAGCAGAAGACTAAGCCAGTACAGCACAGCGTCCAGGAGCTGCGCAGGATAGGCATACAGCCCGACGCCATAATAGCGAGAAGCAGTCGGCCCCTCGAGGAGGAGGCACGCAACAAGATAGCTCTCTACGCTAACCTGCCGCCAGAGGCAGTTTTCAGCAGCCCAGACGTCGAAGTGATATACGAGGTCCCGCTAGTCCTAGAGCAGCAGGGCCTAGGCGACTTCACAACCAGACGGCTCGGCCTGGAGCAGAGGAAGCCAGACCTCTCGCCATGGGAAGACTTCGTCCGCAGAGTCAAAGAGGCCAGTAAGCCGGTACGCGTAGCAATGGTGGGCAAATACACTAAGCTCAAGGACAGCTACCTCAGCATAATAGAGGCTCTACGCCACGCGGGCGCAGCCCTAGGCGTCAAACCGGTACTCAATTGGTACGAGTCGACAACGATCGAAAAGGGTAAGCTAAGCCCCGAGAAGCCCGTAGAGGAGAACGATGCTGTCATAGTACTGCCTGGTTTCGGCGCCCGCGGTGCCGAGGGTAAGATAGCCGTTATACGTCAGGTGATAGAGAGCGGGAAGCCATTCCTCGGAATATGCTTCGGCATGCAGCTCTCAGTAGTGGCTATAGCACGGTACCTAGCGGGCCTCGAGGACGCTAACAGTAGCGAAATCGACCCGGACACACCCTACCCGGTGATAGACCTACTAGAAGAGCAGCGCTATGTCAACCAGCTAGGCGGCACAATGAGGCTAGGCTCCTACCCAATAAAGCTCATCCACGGGACGCTAGTCTACAGGCTCTACGGCGGCAAGGAGATAGTATACGAGAGGCATCGCCACCGCTACGAGGTAAACCCCAAGTACCTAGACAGGCTCGTCTCAGCAGGCATGGACGTCTCCGGCTACAGTCTCGAGGGAGGCCGTGTAGAGTTCATCGAGCTGAAGAACCATAGGTTCTTCGTCGGTAGCCAGCCACACCCAGAGTTCCGCAGCAGGCCGATGAACCCAGCACCCCTCTTCCTCGGGTTGCTGCGGGCAGCACAGGGGCTAGACCCAGCCGGAGAACAGTAGCCGGCGCCTCTGCCGCTGCCTTTCGACAATATTCTGCTTGTATTGCTGAAGGTGCCTGACAGAGTTTTTAGTAGTCGTGCGGACGAAGCTTCTTGTAATGGCCGGCAGAGGCCCTCCTCCCGGGGTGTATGGGACTTCATGCAAGGTCAGCAGAAGCCTAATGTAGACGAAATAGATATGAAGCTTCTCCGACTACTCCGCGACAACGCTCGCATGTCCTATGCTAGGCTTGCGCAGGAGCTAGGCCTCAGCGAGTCGGCGGTGAGGAAGCGGATAGCTAAACTGATAAAGACTGGCACAATCAAGAAGTTCACCATAATATATGACACTGGCAGCGAGATACGGGCCTTCATCCTCGTGAGGACGCAGCCCCCCGTATCGGTGCCTGAGGTCTCAAAGAAGATACTCTCGCTAGACCTCGTAGAAGCCGTCTACGAGGTTACAGGCGACTATGATATACTCGTCGTGATACGCGGCGAAAAAATAGACGATGTGAACAAGTGTATAGACTTCATAAGATCGATACCGGGAGTATCTGGAACCAATTCCATGATTGTGCTGCGTCAATGGGTCTAGATACAACTATGACCGGAAATATAAAAGGTGAATCGAAGCTCGGGTAGAAGCCTAACAGCCTTAACTCTCCCTACAATAAGAACAACACATCCCAGGAGCCCTACAGCCACCAGATAGCGCGGCCCGAGCCGCTATGCAGAGCCGCAGCCTCGGGCGCATCGTCTCCTCTAGACAGTGGCTACCCCCCAGATCTCTCGGAGAAGAGATGGTGATACGCTTGCATGGTAACAACATGGCTCGCAGATACTGGCTCCTCGCACGTCCAGGAATACTCCGTATACTAGTCATACTTTATGAGCACGGCCCTATGCCGATACACAGGATACCACGCTACGGTATAGGAGTAGGTACTACGTATCGTAGCGCACGGGAAGCTGCAATGCTCGGCCTAATAAATCTCTTCTACTGCGGAAACAGTAAATGTGCTAAGCTCACTGAACAGGGTCTCCGTGTCGCAGAGAAGATAGAAGAACTCCTAAAGGTGCTCGAAGAGCTGAACCTAGTAGAGCCTCTACAACCAGTGCTCAAGACAGAAGGAAGTAAAGAGGTTGAAAGCTTCGAGGAGCCCGTGTAGGCTACTAGACAACGCAACGCCTAAACACCAGTACGCGCGTAGCTATGGAGGCCCAGGGGGCCGCTGAGGAGCTGTCGCCCACACCGATGCAGCAGTGAGGACGTCAGCCTGGCCCCGAGGCCTCCCTTGCTGCGCTCTGTTCTTCATTGCTACAGAATGCGTAGACTACAACCTCGTAGACTCTTGCATCACCGCCTAAGAGCTTCTTTACCCTCTGTACAACTTCTCTAGACTCGTCTTCCGCGTCAAAGACTCTTCCAGTATCAAGGCATACTATGTTAATGTGGGGGTCTGTGTTGTCATAACGGGTCTCGCCAGCTACATCAAAGCTCTTTATTAGACCCAGTTTCTCGAGCAGCTGTAGGTTGTTATACACTGTGCTAGGGCTGACGCTCGGCATGGTCTCACGTACCTTTTCAAGTATCTGCATGAAGCTTGGATGCTCCTTAATGTTCTCGAACACTATACGGGCTATCGCAAGTCTCTGAGCTGTAACTCGGAGTCCTTGTCTACGCAGCTCGGTGACGAGCCGGACTAGTTTCTCCTCTACCTGCTGCCGATCACGCTGTGTGTCCGCCGCCTCATTCGCCATGCTATATCACCCCCCTTTCTCTTACAGTCAAACCGTAACTATTTTTAGTTAACAGTACATCTACGACTAATATACGTTACCCTTCTATATTCCTGGCCAGCAATATACACAGGATCAAGTATCCTAGGCTAGCAGCTGGGGCCTCGGCTAAAGGAATTAACATCATCGCTATATAGCTCCTGCTGGGGAGTAGTCATCATAGACCCTAGTGCCTACTCGGCGGCGTCCCCTCCTATAATACTAGCTACGTTATGGTCTGAACAATTATTGACGTGTATTATCACAGCTAGCACCAGAAAGGGGGCACCGATATAGAGTAGAGTGTATAGTAGGGCTGTAGAAGGTAATAGACTTAGCTATGCAGTCCAGCTATGAACTTAAGAATGTCGGTCCTCGTTATCATACCTACAACGTTGCCCGTCGAGTCGACAACCACTAGTCTACCAATATCATGTTTGTTCATCAACTCTATAGCGTGGTTTATGTCGTCAGTCTCTCTTACAGTTATCACGGGAGTAGACATGAAGTCCTTCACAAATGCGTCAACACGGCCCTCGGCTAGAGCGCGTGTGAGGTCGGTCTGAGTAATTATGCCGACAAGCCTCCCGTTCTCGACTACCGGTACGCCGCGTATCCTCTTCTCAGAGAGGAGCTTAGCTAGCTCAGTTATCGGGGTGTCGGGGGTGGTTGTTATCGGGTTATAGGAGGCAGCCTCCATTACGGGAGCCTTGGGCACGCTTATCATACGGGTTATCTTGATACTTATCTGGCCGCTGGCGGGGTCCACGTGAATAACGTCGCCCTCTATCCTCACACCGGCGAAAGGCGCAGGCCCGAGCTCTACGTGGTCCCCAGGTCGCACAAACCTCCTAACATCGCCGTGGACGCGGAGAATCGCTCTACCGCCCTCTGGGTTGAGTATGTCTAGAACCTCTATGCCTATCACCGTTATATCTATCTCTTCGCCGTCCTTGCGGAGCCTGACTGGCATCTGGGTTACAGCGCCCTTCATGACCTCGTAGGCCTTAAGTGTGGGCATATAGCCGCCGCTGGGCCCGGTCTTGGACTCGACGAGGCCGAGGCTCTTGAGGCTTAGAATTATGTTGCGGACAGTGCCTTCGTCGCGGTTAATGAGTTCTGCTATCTCCTTGCTCTTTATGAGGCGGCGTTTCTGCTCATAGAGTCTAATAAGCGCCTCTAGGACCTCACGCTGAGATATCGTGAGCCTATATTGGGCCACCCCTAACCCCCCGCTCACATCTACACATGTAACAACCAGCAATATTAATTACTTTTTATAGGGTAGAACAATCCTAACCCAGTTCAGCCCAGCCAAGTAACGGCAGCCTAAGCCACAGCCACTCTAATAATAGGGTATTTTCATCTCTTTACCGAAATATTCTGTACGGTACAACAGTGTGCTTGCTACTCCGTCGTGCTGTCATAACCTGTATCTTGGGAGGGCTTGACCAGTAGAAAGGTATCATCCTTGCCAACAACGACAACGCTGTCGCCACGGCGCAGCTCCTTGTCGCCAACGTTACGTGCCTGCCAGTACTCGCCCTCAACCATTACGAAGCCCGTGCCCCCGGGCGGGATGTTGTCTAGAGCGCGCCCCCTCTTGCCCACTAGAGAAGGCGTGTAGACGGGCTTCTGTCGCCACGCCCTAGCAGCCTTGTAGACTATGACCATGGTTAGGCCTGCTAGCGGGACGAGCACGGCCATAAGCGTGTAGAAGGCGGTCCTCATGATCTCTCCTGCGAGGTATACGGGTCTACCAGTAAACATTACGAAAGCGCCTATGAGCATTAGCGCTATACCCGTGAGCCCGACGATACCGAATCCCGGTATTACTGCGAGCTCTATAGCAAGCAGGACGATTCCCACAAGGAGCAGTGCAGCGGATACCAGACTAGCGCTAAGCCCGAAGCCGAAGAGGCCTACTAGCATTAGTGCTATGCCAACCACTATGAGTAGCGGCTGTCCCGAGACAAGCGCGGCAAGGATTATCAGCATTGCTATACTAGAAGCTATCGAGCTAACCAGGGGGTCCGAGAGTATGTGCGCAAGCCTAAGCCCAGGAGGCATATTGTAGTACTCCACCTCGGGGTCGATAAACACTAGTTTAACCGAGCCAGCAGCTGTGTTAACCACGGTCCCGTTGCTCTTTGCTATCACATCCCACACGTCAACGGCCACAGCTTCTACTACGTGGAGCCTAACAGCCTCATGAGCCTCGAGCACGAGGTTCTCATAGACAAACAGCCTAGCCACAGTAGTATTACGGCCGTGTAGCTTCATACACGCCTCTATCTTCTTATAGATCGGGTTAAGTATTTTGGACTCGTTTAACGGCTTATACTCGCCAGAAGAGCTCATAGCCACAGGCTGGACAGCACCAATTATGGTACCAGGCTCCATTGCGGCGTAATGTGTGCACATTAGTATCATAGTGCCAGCGCTTACAGCCCAACGGCCCTTTACAAGCCCGAGTACGGGTATGCGCGACTCCTCTATCATTGTTATAATGTCTAAAGCCGCTTCCAGGCTACCGCCAGGCGTGTCCAGCTCTATCAACAGAGCGTCGGCAGACACGCTTTCAGCATAGTTTAGGGCCTGCTCAAAATAGTCGCGAATAGCGCCATCTAT
>DQVR01000011.1 GCA_015661645.1 Pyrodictium delaneyi | reverse complement strand
CAGCTAGACCAGACAAAGCCCTACATAATAGTGGGCATTGACCCAGGTATCTCCACCGGGGTGGCAGCTGTTGATCTCAACGGGCGCCCGGTATTTGCTCTCAGTAGGCGCGGCATGGACCGTAGCGAGGTAATAGAACTCATAACCCGCTACGGCATACCAGTCATGGTCGCTACCGATGTGCGCCCTGCCCCCGAGTTTGTCCGTAAACTCGCAGCTGCAATAGGCGTGCCTATCTATGAGCCTCCTGTTTCTCTCAGTGTAGAGGAGAAACGCTCCATAGTAGAGGAATACACCAAACGGTTCCCAGAGCTACGCAAGGTAGCCGATGCGCACGTGAGAGACGCGTTAGCCGCCGCGATAAAGGCCCTACACATCCACGAGTCCAAGATGAGACAAGTCGAGTCCTATACCGCTAAGCTAGGCATAGATATAGACGTTGACGCGATAAAAGCAGACGTGATAAGAGGCGCAACCATAGCCGAGGCTATTGAGCGAGCCATACACGCTGCACTAAACGACATAGGTATGCGTAGCTATCTAGTAAAAAGCGTGCGCCGAAACAAAGCCGAGAGCGAAGCCACGCAGCAGTTAAACGCGGCCGACAACGCGGCCCGCTTACGCACAGAAATCGAGAAGCTACGAGCCGAGAACATGGCACTGCGCAAAAGACTCCAGGAGCTGAGCGAGCAGCTACAGCACCTCGAGGCCGATTATAGGCTATTACAAGTAGAGTATAAAGAAAGCCTTGAGAAGGATCGGGAAGTAAGCCGTCTCTCTAACGAGGTCCGGCTTCTCCGCGCTGAGATAGAGAAGCTGCGTAGTGAGACCGGGGCTCTGAATGCCGAACTTTCAGAGCTACAGGAAGCACTCTTCCTAGTGGCATCAGGAAGGGCAATTCCAGCACTAAGGCTCCGCGAGCTCGACAATGAGTCCGTCGAAACACTTGCTAGTCTCGCCAGAAGCTATGGGCGCATAGTAGCCGTTATGGATGCTGTTAATCCTGTACAGTGGAGCCAGCACGGCTCATCTATCTCAAAGCTACTGCTAGCAGTGCTCGTTCCCAAAGAGGCTCTTCACCGCAGAGACGTCATAGAAGCCTATAACGTGCCGGTTCTTCCTCTCGAGGGCTATGAGGTGAAGAGACTGAACGGGCTAGTACTGCTAGACGAGAGGGTCATTGTTGATGCCTATTACAGGCTGCGCGAGATAGAAGAGGCTAAGAAGCGTGCAAGGAAGCGTAAGCTAGCACTTGCTGATGTAAAGAGAATGTTTGAAGAGTACCGCGCCAAGAGGATGAGACTGCTGCTAGAAGACGCTGATCTTGCCCTCAATGAATAGCCTTGTTATCTTGTGGTAACTGTCTAGCTCCTCCTCTACTATCGCCTCTATCTCGCGTACAGCATCGCTCGGCAGCGGCTCTCCGGGCTCCTCGGCCAGAACCTTAACGTTAGCTACTAGTGGATCGTTTAGCGGTCTACCTATCTGGCTTAGCAACTCCACATAGACCTCACGTATACCCTTGACGCTTTCGTGAACCCTCCTAGCAATATTCATAGCCATTATGTTGTATATTTTGCCAACGTGGTTTATCGGGTTCTTGCCCGCTGCTGCTTCAAGGCTCATCGGGCGCAACGGAGTTATGAGCCCATAGCTCCTGTTGCCACGGCCGGTCATGCCGTCGTCGCCGTGCTCGGCGCTCGTACCCGTAACCGTTAGATACACTATGCCTTTGTCCAACTTGTCTGCTGTATTTACGTAGACTTCTACATCATAGTCTGGTGCTACCTTGCTTGCTAGGTCGAGCACTGCCTCGCGTATAGCGTCCTTTACCGACAGGTAATGGTCCACGTCGGATACTAGGCTTGATATCAGTGCCGCGGCTATGGTTAGTTCTATCTTCTTGCCCCGGCGTAGCCCCATCACCTTTATGTCCTCTCCTACCTCTGGGTTCTTCCGCTTGAATTCCTTACTGTTTAGCAGCCTCTCCGTCTCATATACTAGCCGTTCAAGGTGGGAGAACGGGGCAAAGCCGACACCGACACTCGTGTCGTTAGCCAGCGGCACGTGGCCCTTACCTAGCTCGAATATGCCTACCAGATCGGTGCTGCCGTGACCTATCTTATAGTCTACAATCACGTGCTTCTCGGGGTCAAGGAATCGGAATTGCTCCTTTATCCAGCCCTTGACAGCCTTCATTATTATAGGGCCTATTGGCACCTTTTCGATACTACCATCTTCTAGCCTTACCTCGGTTGTCGCCCTACCAGATACTATGATGTATATTGGCTGTAGTACATCGCCACCACCAAACTTTGGAGCCGCTTGGCCACCGACCACTAGGACTTTGTCGAGATTATGGTGCAGTACAGCCCCATAGCGTTCTAGGTAGTACTGCGAGAGTATACGGCTAGCCTCCTCCGCTGCCGCGTCTGCTATGGTGTCGGGGTGTCCAGTACCCTTTCTCTCCACCAGCTCTACACTATGCTCTTCTATTGCCTGCCATCTAATGCTCTCGACCACAATGTTCCGCGCCACTTGACTCACCACGTTGGCAGCTACTGTTGCTGGACTTTAAAGGTGTAATCGGCGTTTATCTGCTTCAGCCTATTGGTAGTGAGCCACCTGCTACTATCTCGTAGTCCACGCTGACGTAGACTACATGGCTGCCGCGTATCAGCACTCTGCCGTACTTCACCTTTGGCTCCATAGTGCCCGGCTTTAGCTCGACACACTCGTCCAGCACAAGGTTCATAGTAGAGTCTGTAGCGTCTAGCTTGCCTATGTACTCGCTCCCATCCTTGAGCTTGACGAATATTACTCTTCCAACTGCTTCTCTTAATACTCGTAAGGGGCTAACTGTTTTGACACGCTGGCGCTGTGCCATCTCTTCTACTACACCTCCACCCCCAAAAACGTTCAATACCAGCATGTACGCCAGGCTGCTAAGCCAGACCAGCTAGGCTATAAACCTACATGTTCTAGGCTATCTTGGATTCTCCTTCAAAAGCTCGTGGAGCACGGACCTATTCAACGCGAGCTCCAGGAGGTCTATATTGTAGTCTATTATACGTCTACTGCTTTCCACAATCCTCCGTACCAAGGCCATAACGAGTGGCTCACGTTCGCACGTCAATGATTTGAGCAAATCTTCATTCTTCTTTTTGAGCTGAATACCTCTCTCTATGCCCTCGTCTGCCCGAGGTGGGTTTGGACTGAGGAAAGTCGATGTAGCCAGCTGATAGTGTCTTGCTATCTCCTCTAGGTGAGGAGGTATCTCTGCGAGGCAACCTTGACTGAAGTTTACACCTCGGTCTAGGAGTTCTATAGCCGTAGATGCTATTATTGATGCATGGTCTCCTGCTCTTTCTAGGTGTTTAGCTGCAGTCATCACTATGCTTGCGTCAGCTAGGTTGTTGAGCCCTATCTCGCTAGGTAACCTGTAGCCAGCCAATACGCTGATGAGCTGCCTCGATATGAACATGTAGAATTTGTCTACCACGTCGTCTCTCTCGTCGACCTCTGTTAGTATGTCGCGTATGCCATGCCTAAGCCCCTCTATCAAGTCTTCAAGCATGAAGCCAACAGTCTTTATAAGACGCTTTATGGAGGCCTCTAGGGGTAGACTCGTCATGTCCGCTATAACCTGGAATACTATAGACGATGATGACTCTTCTACAACCTCTACCCCAATGAGCCTACTGGCTATAAACTCGCGTAGCTGCTTAGCGGTTTGGGAGCCCGGCACCGAGCTAAAAACCACCTCTATTATGTCGGCACCCGCTACGTAGTAGGATATAACCCGCCGGACTATCCGCCAGAAGTCCCAGCCCTCCCCAACCATTATACGCGCCGAGACCGTGCGACGCCGATGCACACCTACTGGCTCGATGCGGAGCGAGCCATCCGGCTCTAGGGCTACAAGCACCTCGGCACCCTTACCAATACCATGTAGTCTTATCCACTCCTTAGGCAACGTAACAATGTAAGAACCTCCACCAGTTACCTGTATGCGCCTCCTTTCCCTCAAGACACCATTGCCCTCAAACCGCCGCGGAGTAGGGCAGCCACAACATGGGGCCTTGAGGACTAGAGACGCGGGACTCCCTGGGAGCATCCCCCTCCGCTGCTCCTGCACGGAGGGCTTCCCGCTCAGCCCCTCATCACACAGTCCTCGCCTCAGCGGGGTTCGATGTCCGCAGCCCCGCCTGGTAGGCCCGCACTATCTAGTTCATAAATCTCACCTTACAGACAGCACTAAACTGTAGAGAAGGTCTGAAGTAACGTGCTCGCGTACTATTTTGAAACCAGCAGCCACAACAACCTTTACCGCAACTGGGCTGCCATCATAGCCTATCACTATGCGCTAGCCCTACTGAGCTAGTACAGCAGCCACAACAGCTAGCCGTAGGTAAGGGTATCACACCACCGTGACTATAGCGGCTAGCCTAACTGTACCCGGTTTCTTTACTACCGCCCTTCCTATCTTGCTCCATACACGTCTAGCCAGAGGCTAGAGACACTACTAGGAACAGCTATGCGGAGACTTAGAGGGGAGAACTTAGGGGTGGTGGGCCCGCGGGGATTTGAACCCCGGACCTCCGCCGTGTCAGGGCGGCGTCCTAACCAGGCTAGACGACGGGCCCAGCCCTCCGGCTGGGGCTTCCGCTACAGCCCGTTTGAGAATGGCAATGAGTAGTGGGGCGTTATAAAGCTTCACACCAGCACACAACGATACAACGTATAGACTCACGATGTACCGTGTACACAGGGTTATAGCCTCTGTGTATGCAGTTATTTCTATAGCACGGGGTATATGTCTTGACAATCGGCGTAGGAGTAGTTAGAGAGATAACATGCAACAACCGTAGGATACTAATAGCTAAGGGCGATATTACAACAGTGGAGTGCGATGCTGTTGTCAATCCTGCTAACAGTCTAATGTATATGGGCGGTGGCATGGCTGGTGCACTACGTAGGGCAGCTGGCAAAGAGGTGGAAGAGAGTGCAAGGAGGCATGCCCCGGTACCCGTTGGCAAGGCTATAGCTACGGGGGCTGGCAGGCTAGAGCCACGCATAAAGATGATAATACATGCACCCACGATGGAGAGGCCAGCAATGAGAACTACAACAGGGAAGGTGGAGAAGGCCACCCGTGCAGCCTTAAAACTCGCTGCAGAGAAGAAGGTAGATTGTATAGCCTTTCCAGCTATGGGAGCTGGTGTCGGAGGTCTCGAAGCTAGAGATAGCCTAGCAGCAATGCTCAACGCGCTAGACGAGCATTGGAAAACCACAGAAGTCCCGAAGACAGTGATATTCATAGCCTATAGCGATAAAGATCTCAAGCAATTCCTCGAGGTACTGGAGAGAGCTAGACTCGAGAGCTGCACTACAACGAATAAGGACAATCAATAGAGACGTAAGGTAGAGCCGCCTACAAGCCCTTCATACTGTATTTATCATACCTGACAATATACGTATAAATACGTATAATTACGCATTCCGCGAACTATACTGCTATAGTCGTCCAAGCACTGTCTTCAGCTCTCAGAGCGTGGCTTGAGTATTATCCTTATCTCGCGCACAGTAGTTTTCACTACCTTTCTAACTCCCCGAACCCCGGGCTTGTACTCGGAGCGCACTAACCCTATCTCCTCAAGCCTTCTTACCTGAGTCGATGCGTTAGCTTTGCTCTGGTTTATCATCTCCGCTATTTCTCCTATATCGGCCTCTCTTTTTAACAAGTCTATCAGTATCTTTATACGTGTGGGACTAGCTAGTGCACTGCAGACTCTATAGATGTACTCTTCTCCCGAAACAATGAGGACTCCATCCTTCTCTATAATGCCTTCACGAGTTACTTCGGTGGGGCGTTTTACTTCGCTCTGCTCGGCTGAAGCCATTCACGCCACCCATGCTCGTAACCTAGCTTTCCTGCACTTTTTAGCTCTTCGCTTCAACGATAAGCATATGAATACGTATATTTTCGGGTTACACAGTAGTTACTTTAGCGAATATGAAGCCTACATGTCTACTATGTTACGTAAATTGAAATAGTTTTAGATATGCTCGATCTCGCCCTTAACGTATCTAATTAGCTCCTCCGTATCCACGTCTACACGGTACCTCTTCCGGAAGAACCGGGCCACATACTCTACATCCCGGCGCAGGAGCTGTTCAGCAGAGGGGTGTTCCTTTTCGACGTACTGAGGCCAGTCTATTATGTATGGTCGCTCTTTGTCATCTTCTATGACCACTAGTATGTTGTACTCGCTTAGGTCGCCATGGACTATACCAACCTCCACGTAGGCTTTCCGCAGCGTATCTATGATATCCTTTAACATCGACTCTGGCTCCATGGCATCTTTATACATGTACAGCTCAACGCCCTCTATGTACTCGGTTACCACGGCGTGACGGCTGTAGCCAAGGGGCTTAGGGACTAATGCACCCACACGATATAGTTCTTCAAGGGCTCGAAACTCGCGCTGCCCCGCTAGCTTAGCTAATTGCAGCCACGAGGAGTAGGGCCTCTCTGCCGCATAGTGCCGGACACGGACTATTTTCTGGAAGCTAGTCCTCCCTACGCGGTGGAACTTTACTATGACCCTCTCGCCCCCGGGAGTTAGTCCTGAGTATACATCGCTCTCTTTACCCACGCCTAGCTTGTCGCCGAGTGCGTGGAGTATTCCCCGCTCTACCAGAGAGTGCAACGCCAGCACGTCTAGCCCCATGTATGTCAGTCTATACCCCGTATAGTCGCCGAGCCGCCGTCGTATGAGCTTTAGCTGATTAAGCTTCTGCAAGCTCATTGCCACATGGGAGGAAGGCATCCTTAGTCGGCGCTCAATGACCTCGATAGGCACGTACTCGTATTTGGACATCTCCTTTTCTATCACAGCTAGTACACGAAAGTCTCTATCCATGAGCTTCTTGTACGTCAGCGCTAACAACACCATGTCGCATTTACACCCTTACGTCGTTCTCTTCCCATAGCCCATAGGCTGCTTCGCCCTCTTAGGGTCTAGGCGTTCATGCACTTGCCTCTGGGCCGTGTAGCTGTGCACCCCCGAGTACCTCCTATATTAGGGGCTGGTTAGTGGTTAGATAGAGGGACACAGGTGGGACCGAAATGGAGCGCCCGGTGCTAGACCCTGAGGTCCGTGAATGCGTGTCACTGTTTAGTAGGCTTAGAGCTAGCCTACCTAGCTTAGACACGCCCGAGGATACGTTCCTTATTGAATGGGCTATCTTTAAGCGCCGGGCTGCTAGCGTGGCGGCAGAGTGCATAGCCAGGCTGCTACCGAGAGCTGTAGAGGCGGTATACTATGTTGAGCTGTCAGACTCACATGTTGGCAGAGACGTGGATCTGCTTGTGGTCCTCCGGGACAGCATAAAAGGTGTCGATCCTGTAGAGGTCGAAGAGACCATAGAGTCTCTACTTACACGACTGACGAGAATGGCCAACATTAGCTTCCACGCATATACGACAAGCCCAAGCCTATTCGAAGTACATACTACTCTCTGTGGTATATACGGTTCTAGAGCAGTACCTAGCCATGTTATACAGCTCTTCAACAACTCTAAACCAGAAGGATAATCGCATCCGCAACCAGCATATCCGGCCCATCGTTTAGATGCATTGCTACCGGGATTCTAGTGCTATGAGTTTACCGCAGCTGTACAAGTGTGTCGCCTCCGAGCTGGAGCGCGTACGCATGGCAGTAAAGAGCACGCTGCAGAGGAGCTATGGTTCTCCTCCGCTCTGGGATACGGTGGAGTGGCAAAGGTCTAAACGCTTGATAGCCCGTGCTATAGCCTTCTGTCTATGTAGAGCTGCTGGCTGCAAAGTCTATATAGCTGATGTCCACGGTGGCGAGCCTAGCGCTGGCCTTGGCGGTAAGGATATAGATCTCATCGCTGATTGCCCGT
>DQVR01000104.1 GCA_015661645.1 Pyrodictium delaneyi | reverse complement strand
CTTATCCCCCCTACATTCTGCTCTGTATATAGCTGATGCTTGAGGTGCGTCGTCCCTTCTATCCTTCATTCGCCATATTATGGGGGCCGTTCCCGTACACCCCTCTATAACGCCTTGCCTATCAAGCCCACTTAAAGATAGGCTATTAGGGCTACCCGGTCCAGCCGACTCCTGGGTAGCAATGCCTTAGTGACATCTAGTATGAATGCCAAACTGTACACGGGCCAGTGAGCGGCTCACGCAGAACTGACCCGGAGGCAATGATGATGCTCGGGCATAGGCGAGGCCCATACCATATAGAGGGGTGCCACACATGCCTACGAGATGGCTTACCACTGAGACTCTAGTTAAGCTTGTAAAGAGGCTTCGGGAGCGTTGGCCTGGGGCCGAGGTTGAGAAGATAGTTCAGAAGAGGAGCAAGCAGATTCTCTACATAAGAATCGAGGGGAGAATGGTTAAGCTAATAGTGTACCGTGATGGGAGGGTAAGAGCCTTTGGAGAGCCTGAGGGCGTTGCCTTGGCGCTAAGAAACATTGCTGAAAGGGTGCTAGGTGTTGGAGAGCATAGAGCCTCGGAGGGCTAGGGAGACACAGAGGCAGAGAATAGACGCTGCTATGGAGACTCTCTCTAAGCTTCTACGCGACGAGGTATTCGACCGTAAGAAGGCTGTTAAACTCCTTGAGAAAGTCTACAAGAGCAAGGCTATCCAGCCTCTAAGGGGTAAGGCTTGGCCGGAGGATATCTGGGACAAGGAGATGGCGACACTATACGTGATAGCAAAATATGCTCTGGTTCTTGATGAGGAAAACCCTAACTTCTTCCACAAGCTCTTTAACTACGAGGAAACGCTAGAAGAGACTGCTAACATTGTTAGAGAGCGTCCGGTCGAGGAGGCGCGCAAGCTTGCATTATTTATGCTCGGTGGGAGTATAGATGATAACACTGTCGCAAGACTACTGAGAGTGGTTACCACCGCTGTAGTCATGGGGTTTAAAGGCGAGAACGAGCTAATAGAGCTGCTGCGTAAGCTGGGCAAGGTGTTTCCAGAGCAGGAGCACACTGTTAGAAAGTATGCACGCTACTTTATAGCGCTTAGAGTCGCCCAGGCAATAGCTGCGGGGCTTATACGTTCACGCATAGATAAAGAGGCGTTCAAGCAGGCCCTCGCAGCAAAGATAGGGCTTGAGAAGATAATGCCGGACGACGAGTACATCGCGTTTATAGCCTCTACCGTCTTTGAGGTTCCTCGTAAAAGGCTTCAGAAGATCCTGAGCATAGGGGAGGGAAGGAGGCGCAAGTAAGAGTCCGTCAGCCGCGGGTTCATAGCCCATCGCCCCGAGGCTTGGGGCTAGCCCCTTGTAAGCTTCATCACGCAACCACAATGCTGCCAAGCTGCTCTGCGCTATTTTCACACAAGCCTACAGCCCTTTCTCTCTTTCTACACGCTTTATCTCATCTATTATCGCCTCTATAGCGTTCATTAGCGCTTCCTCGTCTATTGTCAGCGGCGGTGCTATGCGTATAATAGAGACACCTGCACCTATTACTAGATAGCCACGCTTAAACAGCCTCAAGAGTATCTCGCCTAGCTCCTTACTAGCTGGTTCCTTTGTCTCACGACTTCTCACAAGCTCCACACCTATCATCAATCCCTTACCACGTACATCGCCTATCATCGTGGTTTCGTCCATGGCTTCCACTAGGCGTTTTACTGCCTTTTCTCCAAGCCTTGCCGCGCGCTCGCATAGCTTCTCTCCACGGATATAGTCTATTACCGCCAGAGCTGCCACCGCTGATACCGGGTTGCCTCCGAAAGTGGACGCGTGCCCACCCGGCTTTATGCTCATTACGTGCTCGTTTCCTATGACCGCGCCAAGGGGCAGCCCACCTGCTATGGCCTTAGCTGTGGCCACTACATCTGGCTTTACTCCCCAGTTTTCTATGGCGAACCACTTACCGGTTCGGCAAAAACCCGACTGTACTTCGTCGGAGACGAGTAATATCCCATATTTACGGGCGAGCTTCTCTAGCTCTGGAAAGAAGTTATCAGGCGGCACTATGTAGCCGCCTTCCCCTTGTATAGGCTCGAACACGAAAGCGGCCACTTCTGACGGGTCTACTAGCTTGCCGAATATCCACTCCTCTATGTAGCCTATTACGCGCTCACCACACTCCCTAGGATTCTCCACAGCGAAGGGGCATCTATACGGGTAGGGATATGGTACATGCGCCACACTGGGTAGGAGTGGAGAGAAGCCATGCCTCTGGACAGCCTTGCTCGCTGTAAGTGACACCGCCCCCATTGTTCTG
>DQVR01000029.1 GCA_015661645.1 Pyrodictium delaneyi | reverse complement strand
TTCACGGGTGCATAGCCGTTGCCGCTTATCAGCATTGGCGCATTAGTGTAACGCACTAGGTAGTCTTCGTCGTATAACTTCTCCGCGAGGATCACGTTTATCATTGCTAGGAGGAACGCAAGGTCTGTGCCAGGCCGGATCTTGACCCACTCATCAGCTAGGGCTGCCCACTCGCTCAGCCGGGGATCGAGGACTACTAGCTTATAGTCACGGACAGTTGTACCAGCTTTCCTTGTCTGTCCTACGGCTACAGCTCCGCCCAGGTTCCTGCCGAACGATAGGAAGTACCTTGTCCTAGCATAGTCAGGCACTATCTGGGTATGCTTGCCCGCGAGGCCGGTGACACCCCACGCCATGCCCTTAGGCATTATGCATGTTGACAAGGGTATGCTTATCATGTTTGGCGTGCCAAAGACCTTTGCAAAGACCCCTACGTGGGCTAGGTAGACAGCACAGCCGACCTCGCCCAGGATTACTATGAGCTTGTCGGGCCTGCCTTCCCCGCGTATCTTTCTCAGAGCCTCTGCCGCCCTTGTTATCGCCTCGTCCCAGCTAGCCTCCCGGAAGCC
The DNA here is from genome assembly GCA_015661645.1 of Pyrodictium delaneyi. Taxonomy (GTDB): domain Archaea; phylum Thermoproteota; class Thermoprotei_A; order Sulfolobales; family Pyrodictiaceae; genus Pyrodictium; species Pyrodictium delaneyi_A. The sequence goes on along the minus strand of DQVR01000029.1, from coordinate 6,846 downwards.
CCACGAGCCTCTACTACTGCCTGTCCTCACTAGGGGTGCTCTCGGCCTGTCAGGGCTCATAGTACGTAGTATGCCCATATTGCCGCGTGCGCATACTGCAGAGGCGTTAAGCACCTCGGCACGCTGATTACCCACTATCCTCTCCGGTTTCCCGTTTCTTACACGTACCAGTATACTGCAGCTAGCGGTACACATTCTACACACGCTAGGGACTAGCCCCTCAACAGACCCAACTGCTAGCTGGAGGCTCTCAACCCCGCTCCTGCCTATACCTGGCCGGACAGCGCCGCCTACAGTAGCAGCTACACTCACAGCTCCTAAGGCCTTGAGGAATTCACGTCTAGAAGCGTCCACCACTACACATCACCCCTTACGCTTAGCTTTTACCTCCAATGCTACGGAAGAGAAACATCCTTGCAGGTTTTTCACCTGGCTCGAGAGCTAGAAGGACTTCACCTAGGGCGAAGACGCCTAGGCCCAGCAGAAGCGCGGCTGCAACGCCAGCCGCATCGGCGCCAGATACGTGATACGCTGTGCCCTCGTAGAGGACTTTGTACGGGTTCACGGGAGCTACTAGTTGGGACTCTAGTCTAGCCTCCTGGCCGTGTATGATGAAGCTATGCTTTGCAGCTACTAGGCTGACCAGTAGGATAACCGACGCCACTGCTAGGACACGGTAGCTCCGGGCCGCATAAGCTAGTAGTAGCAGAGCAACCGTAGCCACCATGAGGCCTAGTTCTAGCCAGATACCAGCGCCAACAACTTCGTAGAAGCTGCGTAGGCCTGGATAGTAGTCGGCCTGTAGTAGCCTCCAGCACTCCACTATGAGGTAGAGTACCATGGCGCCAGCAGCCAGGCTAGCCAAGGGGCGCACCGGTGGTTTACCGCTGGAGCCGTGTAGCTTCGCACCCAGGGGTGCTAGGAGGGCTGCAGCTGCTGCTCCGCCGGCAACCCCGGCTACGAGGAACGAGAATGCTGGGTAGAGCCCACTCCAGGCTGGCACACCTACAGCGAAGCCGAATACGCTACCTAGGTTGACTTCAAGCAGTACAGCGGCAGCTATAGCAGCGACTAGCAGCGCTTTGGGGTAACGGGTATTGTCTCCCCTCACGTAGCCGATGAGGATGACCAGTAGCGGCAGTACCAGTACAGCATAGAAGACCGGCATCCATGCTACCCGGCTACTGGACTGCCAGTTTAATAGAAGCCAGGCCGCGTGATCTGGGCGGCCGAGGTCGAGGAATACTGTTATCCACGCTGCTACTAGCAGGCCGAGTGATGCCCAGAGTATGTGGCTAGTCCACTTATCGTCAAGCCGGCCCAGGAGTCTGCCGAGTGAGGCAACAAGTACTAGGCCTGCTGCGAGCCCAGCGTATGTAGTGTAAGCTGTCATCATTACTGTGAATGGATAGACGCTGCGCTCGGTAACGCAGCTGGCACAGTAGCGGCCCAGGGCGGGTATAAGTAGGAGTACTCCTGCCGCAACTGTAGCTATAGCTACCGCTAATCCTGCCTTTGTACTCATTGTGCCTGGCAACTCGTATCCCATGGATGTTAGTTGTGAAGGAACAATAAGCTATTATATTTAACACTTTAATTAGGAGAATATCTCAGAACAATCATCTAATATACAATTATACACGATTCTACCAAGTTAAACTATGCAGAAGTATATCCCGCTAGCCAAGAGCTAGATGAGGCTGGCGCTTTCTGCATAAGGATATAGGGGTGGTGAAGGCAGAAGAGCGGTATTTCGCCCTAGAACAATGTGAATCTCATATAGTTCTTAGTTCTGTATTAGGCGCCTGATACAGAGACTTCAAAGCAGCTCCATGATATAGGGGTATAAAAACATGCTAGAGTGTGTGACACTGGATCTAGCTACATAGCTTAGCTTAGTATTAACAATCATGGTTAGCAGCTAGAGCTAGCAGCCACGAGCCCAAGTGTAGGCCTCATCGCCTACCGTTATCGATGTTGCACGGACTATCGTGTATCCGGTAAACGGCTGTATCCTGGCATAACCCTCTATGGACACAGTTGTGCCCGGCTGTATCTTGGCTAGCAGTGTATCGGTTGTTACCAGGCCGCCGCTAGGACTCGCCATAATGCACGGCAGTACTACCATTACTGCACTGCTATCGGTGTTAACTATTAGCATACGGGGCTGATAGACTTCGGCCACTGTGCCGGTTACAGCGGTAACAGCTGCTGGCCATGACCCCCACGCTATACCGTGGTGGCCATGCCACCACCCTGCCGCTGTTGGGTTAGCTGCCTGGACAGCCACTGGCCGCCATGCTGTCATTGGGCAGCTTATATGCCAGCCTGCTGCCGGCTTGAACGGTGTTGCCGCTGGCGTGGCGTTCGCCTGGCTTGTCCACCATGGAGCCCATGCGCCCGCTATGGCTGCGCCCGCGAGGGCAGCAAGGACTGCACCTAGTAGGGCTAGAAGGGCTAGACTGAGCCTGGTCATTCCCCACCTCACCTCTCCTTCTCTGCGCTGCTCCGTGTTCCTCTTCTAGTGCGTGTGGAGGGGTATACCCTTAGCTCACTGGGAGAGCACACCCTCTGTGAGCAAGGCTTATAAGGCCCCGCTGGGCGCGGTTCGCCCCTCAAGGCTCCCAGACGTAGTCCTGCGGCACATGTATGACGCCGTTCTCTACGAGCCCTGCTAGAGATTCCACTACCTCGCCTACCCGGCTCCAGGGCCGGGCCCTGGGCCACTCTTCCGCCAGCCTACGTAGCAGCCTCAGGGGCCCTGCTAGGGCCCCGCGACACTCCCCGCCCAGTGGGGGCTCAGCGCCAGCCGCTATCCAGACTGTCGCTGCGCGTAGCGTGTCCCCAGCCTCCTGGAGGAAGGCGCAGCGGGGCTCCATGAGCTGGCTGTAGAGCCAGTAGCGCTGGATGGCCGCCAGGTCCTCGTGTAGCCCCCGCTCGGCCATCCAGAGGTGTACCTCCAGGTCCTTCACAGTAGTCGCGGCGACGTGGGCTACAAGGATGCCCTGGGCAGCGGGTAAGCGGCGAGGCAAAACAACCATGTAGTAGCCGGGTCCGGGGTGGAGCACGCTATGCACAGCCTCGTGGGCTAGCAGCGCAGCCCCGTACTCGAGCCCGGCTAGCTCGCCTGGGACGACGTGTATCCGGGGTATCCCAGTCCACGCCTCGTAGGCTGTAGGGTAGAGCGCCGACACCCTCGCGCCAACCCGTAAAGCCTCCCCCCTAAGCGTCTCAGCCAGCTGGAGGGGGCTCTGGTAGAGGTGTAGCTCCACATAGTCAGGCTTCTCCCCGGGCTCGGCTCTCTCGTAGACTATGCGGAGCCGATCTAGCATAATGGAAATCATGGAGCCGGGAATGGGACCATGTTCTATTACGGCTACAGTTACAGAGGCTAGCCGCTCTATGCGCCCCAAAGCACGGCCCCCATTAGTAGGCTTTGACTCTAATAGCTAGTTAAGAGAACTTGTATGTCATGTGCAGCTACAAGGGTCTTCACCGGCTTGTAGTCATATGTAAACCCGAAATGCCCCGGGCCGAAGAGTTCAAGGCCTCTTGGCGTCCTTCACGCCTCGTGCGCTCTAGCCGCGACAATAATACATGTGGGCTGGGCCTAAGCCGCGTAACGGGTATAGACTCAGCTTTACTATCCACGAGCGATATAATGTCGAGGGGCATAACGATGAGTTCTCCCTCGAGTCAAGCCATTATGTAACGTAACGATAAAGGGTATGGATGACGCTAGTGGAGGTAGAAGAACTCAAAAGTGTGGGTAAGAACGAGTACATGACCTTCTAGGAAACCCACATTACCACTAAGCTGTGTGTATTCTCTACAACGCCCTCGAAGACAAGCCATCCGCGACATGCTTCTAGAAGAGCCTCAAGAGGGTTCGGGCTTGTAGCCCCAACACTCTAGCACCGAGTTCGAAAGCTCGAGAGATGCTTCCCCGGATCAGAGCTTTCCTAGCCTCCTCCGGCCCTAGTGGTGCATCGACGACAGCCACGGGCGAGCCAGAAGATGCAGCAAACGATCTCATATGTACTTGTACTCGTCTATGTTTGCATACTCAGAGCGCAAGGCATTAGAAAGACTACCCGTCCTAGAGGCTACCACGCTTGACGCCAAGCCCAGACCATGGATGTTTAACGTGTCCTAGTGGTATTTCCGGCGCAGCTCTTCCTACAAGGGTCCCCCTCGACTACGGAGACGTTTGCAAGCAAAGCGGCTAGGAAGGCTAGTGATGTATTGCTAGCACAAAGCTCGACGGGGCTATAGCCCTTATGTCGGCGCCAGCACGTCTACGTAGGATCGAGAGGGCTCTAGCCAACAAGACGCGTACAGCATCGAGGCTTTGATGACTAGCATTACGGGCCATACTCCCTACTATATAGGCAGAGACGGTAGTCTCGTTAACCTCGTCTCATAGAGTATGAGCGACCGAGACTTAGCTATGTAGACCTCGTTTACTATCTTCCGGCCCCCGTTCCCAGCCACCTCCACCACCGGTGGAGTAGAAAGAGAGGCCGATGAGAAGTGCACGGAAGCCCTCTCTGCCTGTACAGTAAGAGTAGGCAAGACGGTGTAGCCCCGCGTTTAAAGCGCTGCTTGGAGGACTAGCTGCCTACTTCTACGCCGCTGCTACGCGTGATGCGGCGGAGCAGCTCTATCGTCGAGAGGGCTGCAAGCAGGCTTGTCCGCGGGTTACGGGGCGAGGGCACGTTCTCTACGCGTATTTCAAGCCTGGATGCCTTGGATTCGACTATTACTATGTGGGTGTTACGTTCGACTCCCGGGTCGGCTACTATCTCGACCTCAGCCTCCATGCCCGCGGCGAGACTCAGCGCGGCGGCGACGTTCACATTAAAGGGATAGAGTCGAACAGCCTCACTCGCGGGGCCACGGTACAACACCCTGGGCTCATTGACCTTCACGCCGAGGCTCTCTGGGGGCTTCACGGTGCGGAGCAGTAGCTTCTGTATCCCAGCGCGGCGTAGTGCTCGTACAGCGTCAAGGCCTGCGAGTGCCCCCGTGGGGACGTAGACGTGTACACCTCGTTGCCCGGCCTCTTGGTCAAGCTTCTCGAGCAGCCCCCTGTCGAGCAGTGCACCGGCGCTAAGCACTACGAGGTCTACACCAGCCTCCACTACGCGGAGGGCGTACTGCCGGACAGCTTCCTGACTAGCAGCCTCTACTACAAGGTCCGGCTCTGTCTCGAGGAGTTCTTCGATGTTCCGGGTAATCAGGGCTCCGGGGGCTAGCTGTTGTAGTCTCCGGCATTTCTCCGGCGCTAGATCCATAAAGGCTGTTATCTCCGCCTCTATTACACTCTGGTTAACAGCTTCTACTATCTCGCTAGCTATAGCGCCGCAGCCTATGAGTGCTAGCTTCTTCAACAGTGGTCCAGCCTCCTCATCCTCATAGACAGATCGACACGGGCCGGGTATAGCAGGGGGTAGCTAGTACTCACCACGTCGACGCCTGTAGCAGCGTACTCGGCTATATTCTCGGGTGTTATACCGCCGCTAGCCTCGACGACAATCCTGCTCCTCAACCCCTCCCTCTCTAGCAGAAGGATCGTCTCCCGAACCTCATCGGGAGACATATTGTCAAGGAGTACAGCATCTACACCCAGTCTTGCAGCAGTGAGAGCCTCCTCCGGCGTAGAGGCCTCTGCCTCGACTCTGTGCATAAAGCTCCGCTGCTCCAGCACCCTCCGTAGAGCCTCGCCATAGTCTCCCACTAGGGCAACATGATTATCCTTTACCAGAATCGCGTCGCTGAGCCCGAGTCTATGGGTATCCCCGCCACCGGCAGCAAAGGCTCTCTTTGCGCAGACGCGTAGCCCCGGAGGCGTCTTGCGCGTCGCGGCAACCCGTACCCCCGGGGCTACGCGTCTAGCAGTATCCACCATACGGCGTGTCTGGGTGGCCACGCCAAACGCGTAGATGAGGAGGTTCAGAATTGTGCGCTCCAGCGCCAGTAGTAGCCCGGCAGGCCCCCGGATCTGAAGTACTATGTCTCCAGGCTCTACCGGTTCGCCAGGCTTCTTTGGAGCCTCAACGTCTAGCCCTAGGATACGTAGTGCTCTAGCAAGCTCGGCTGTACATGCAGCTACGGCCCGGCTCTTTACAATAACCACGGCCTCGGCGCATACATCTTCTAGGCCTAGAGCATCCGTAGTGAGGTCCCAGTAGGGCATATCCTCCCGGAGCCACTGGAGAACTTCCTCGGCCATAATACGGGCTAGCGCCAATATACACGCCCCAGAGAAAACAGTGTGTTCAAGGCCTACAGTCTATGGATTTCTCGGGGCTACCCGGCGGCTTCTGAACCGTGCAGCTATACGGGCCCGGAACCGTCTGAGAGTCTCCGGCCCTATCACGGCAGTCTCCGATTCAAGTGCCTTAAGGAGCACTACTAATACTAGTAAGGTCTCGGCAAGCTGCACAATAGTAGCTGTAACGGCGTAGTCCAGGCCTATGAGGGGCGACATGCCCGCGTATATGACGGCTGTATAAGGCAGTAGCGTGAATATCTTGGATGCTGGTATGCCCGTCATCGTCATTACTGTTGGTACTATCGCCGGGATCACTACTATAGGCGCGGCAGACTGTGCACCACGTACCGTTGAAGCAAACATTCCAACGAGCATCGATAGTATTACGACGAAGAACGCCTCTGATGCCAGAGCAGCGACATACACGAGCATGTCCGTCAAGGTATAGTACTTGGTCAAGTCTAGGTTAACGCCTACGGAGCTGAAGAGCTGGTATAGTCCTGCCATTGCAGAGATAGCAGCGAGTATAGCTACTATGAGGGCCGCGATAGCTTTTGATAACGCTATAC
>DQVR01000038.1 GCA_015661645.1 Pyrodictium delaneyi | reverse complement strand
CAGGCAGTAGAGAAGATACGTGCTGCAGGAGGCAAAGTAGTGCACATACTCCAGCTTATAGAGGAGAACCCGCGAGGCAGCAGAGTGAAAATCATAATATGACTTTAGTTCTTGAACGTGGGCAGTGGGGGACGTTAGAGATGGCGACTAAGGTTGTGGCGCCTAGGCCTCCTGAAAGAGTGCTCTACGTTGATGCGACTGACCAGATACTGGGCAGGCTTGCATCCGAAGTGGCGAAGAAGCTGCTAGAGGGTTACCGTGTTTACATAGTTAACGCGGAGAAGGCAGTAGTGAGCGGCGACCCGCACATGGTCATTAGGAGCTATCGTATATGGTGGGAACTCAAGGTCCATGTAAACCCCTACAAATGGGCTCCGCATCGGCCACGTAGCCCTATAGCCATAGTCCGTAAGGCGGTCCTCGGTATGTTGCCTAGGAGCAAACAGAAAGGCCGTGAGGCAGTGCGCCGCCTACGTGTATACATAGGTGTGCCGGAGGAGCTAAGCAATAAGAAGTTCCAGAAGTTCGAGTTTGCTGATGCAAAGAGGCTGGGTCACAAGTTTATACGCGTAGACGAGCTCGCCCGGAGGCTCGGATGGAAGGGGGTGGCTACTAGGCCTTGACAAGCGAAACAGTCCAGACACCTAGGGTTCTCGGTGCCTACGTGCAGGCTGAGAAGCCGATAAGAATAGTCATCTCCAGCGGAAAAAGGAAGACCAGCATAGCTAGGGCTGTGATAAAGCCTGGCAAGGGCCGTGTATGGATAAATGGTGTACCGATTGAGATATGGCCTATAGAGATGGCTCGCTGGAAGATGATGGAGCCTCTACTGCTGGCGGGCGAGGAGATAGCCAACAGTGTGGACATACGTGTTAGTGTCCGCGGAGGCGGCTACATGAGCCAGGCGGATGCAGCGAGGATGGCGATAGCAAGGGGGCTAGTAGCATATACAGGCAGCGAAGAGCTACGTAAGATATATGAGGAGTATGAGAGGTCCATGCTTGCTGGTGATCCTAGGCAGACAGAGCCAGAGAAGCCGATGAGGAGGAGTGCTAGGAGGCGCTGGCAGAAGAGCTATAGGTGAAGTATATTGATAATACCGGTGCGCTGCTTTACCTGCGGTTCCCCACTCGCTCATTATTGGGAAGAGTTTCGTAAGCGTGTTGAAAGCGGTGAAGAGCCAGGCAAAGTGCTAGACGATCTTGGCATCAAGAGGTATTGCTGCAGAAAGATGCTATTAGCCCATGTGCCCGCAATATATGAAGTTCGCAGATTCAAGCGTGTACTATGATGTGGTTTTCGGCAGTTCGAATTCTTCTTCGAGAGCTGCCAGGCTTATATTAGCCTCTAAACATGCACAGGCCGCGCGGGGTGTATGGTTGTGAGCCAGGAGCTAGGACGTCAGCAGGTGGAGATCGGCGGTAGGACAGTTGAGCTGCTAGTACCCCTAGAGCGCTACCTCTCTGCGGGCATGCACATAGGCACGCATATATGCACGGCATACATGAAGAAGTTCGTATACCGTGTTAGGCCGGACGGCTTATACATACTCGACATAAGAAGGACTGATGAGAGGCTCAGAGTAGCCGCTAAGTTCCTAGCGCGTTTCGATCCCTCAAAGATAGTAGTTGTGTCTGTTAGACAGTATGGCCAGAGGCCCGTACAGAAGTTCTGCACCTACTTGGGCTGTAAAGCCCTAACTGGCAGGATACTGCCGGGTACCTTCACTAACCCAAGCCTTGAATGGTATATGGAGCCGGATGTGGTAATAATAAGCGACCCACGTGCAGACAGCCAAGCTGTTGACGAGGCCGCCCGTATGGGTGTACCTACAGTAGCGCTCGCCGACACCGACAACCGTATAGAGAATATAGACCTCGTTATACCCGTCAACAACAAGGGCAGAAGGAGTCTGGCACTGACGTACTGGATACTAGCAAGAGAGATACTAAGAGAGCAGGGCAAACTACAGCCAGATCAGGACCTCCCCGAGCCCCCGGAAGCCTTCGAGTTCAAAGTGCGTCGGCGGTAGCTGTAAGACCCTGCTTTAAGTGTAGCCGCAGTTTTAAGGCTAGGCTGTATCTCCTCCTCTTGCAGCATTTGTATTACGCGCGTCACTGTTGCCGGATCCTAGGGTATAACTAGCAGGCATGATAGCGGAACAGAATTACTCCTCTCCATAATATAGTCAATGTTGGGTCTAGCACTCTAGAAGCCGTGGTGACATAGTATGGCTATATACTCGGGCCGTGTAATAGGAGGTAAAAGGCTTCCAGCAGTGGCTGGCATGTTCTACGAGGCCGACGCAGAGGCCTTGAAGGCCCAGATAGAATGGGCCTTCCGCCACCCTCTTGGCCCAGGCAGTCTCCCCACAGTAAGCAATGAGCGGCAGCCACTAAGCAAAGGCTTTGTTGTGCCACATGCTGGCTACATGTACAGTGGCCCTATAGCTGCTAACAGCTACTTTCAGATAGCAGCTGAGGGCCCAGCCGAAACTTACGTAATCATAGGGCCTAACCATACTGGGCTGGGAGAAATAGTATCGGTCTACCCAAGTGGGGTATGGGTTACGCCACTAGGTGAAGTAGAAGTTGATACCAAGCTTGCGCGCACGATAACTAGCGCCAGTAGCTTCGCAGCTCCCGACGAAAAGGCTCACCTATACGAGCATAGCGTCGAAGTCCAGGTGCCATTTCTCCAGTACTTGTTCGGGGATAGATTCCGCATAGTCCCCATAGTCGTGTACGAACAGACTCCAGAGATAGCGGAAGACCTGGGGAAAGCCATACTAGAGGCAGCAGAGAAAATAGGTAGAGACATTGTGGTGATAGCTAGCAGTGACTTTACACACTACGAGCCCCACGACGTAGCAGTAGCTAAAGATAAGCTAGCTATCGATGCTATACTAGAGCTAGATCCCCTGAAACTCTATCAAACTATACAGAAGTATAGTATAAGCATGTGTGGACCAGGCCCAGTAATGGCGATGCTCTACTACGCCCGTGAAGCAGGAGCTAGCAGCGCTAAACTTCTCAGATACGCGACAAGCGGTGATGTAGCCGGAGATAAGAGCAGTGTGGTAGGCTACGCATCTATACAAGTATACTAGACCTGCATAGTATAGCAATGTAAGATTATGTCTACGTAGCAGGGCGTGTCTTGGTGGCACTGGGGTGTGGAGCTAGCATTGTACGAGTTTCCACTAGCAATAGTATTTGCTGGTGTACCGCTACCGGGCAGGACCAACCCCTACATAATACTCTTGACGCCTAACCCGGTTGTATCAATAGATGTCGACGTTGAAGAGAGCAAAACGACCTCCACGAGAATAGATGGTGTCAGGCCCGGATGGCGTTATGATCTGGCGGTGAAGTCTTTTGTAGATACCCTATCTGCGAGGCTTGAGCAGCCCATAAAGGTCAATATCACCGTGAAGGTCGGTGAATCAGTATCATATCCTCCGGCGGCCTCGATCTATGCGGCGACAACGCTAGCGCTCGTCAAGAGCATAGCCGATGCAGCAGGCTACGAGCTAGACCAGCGAGAAGTGCTAGACTCTGCTAGCAGTATTGACACAGAGGCAGGCATAGGCCTGGACTATATAGATGGGCTCCGTGAAGCCATGATGCTCGGCAAGAGTATAGTATACAGAAAGAGTGAAGAACTCATAGAGCTAGGCACCGGTGTAAGGCTTGAATTCGAACTCGTCGGAGAGGAGGACATAGGTGAGGAGGCGGTAGAGGTACTAAAAGAACCACTCTTCTCGGCGCTTACCAGGCTGAGCGGGCTAGCGGTGGTAGAGGCTGTGAAACGGCTAAGAGAGGATGAAGCAGATGTATTCAGACTAGTACAGCGGGTGGACAATGCTATATTCTATCTCCTATATGGTGCTGAGACACCCCGTGCAGAGTGCAAGTGGACACCATCGCTTCAGAGGGTATATGGGATATGCAAGCCCGGAACAGGGCTGGGCGATACCATCGAGTTTGTGTTATAAAGATTGGAGGCAGCGTAATAACAGACAAAAGAACATTTAAATTAAACTACGCTATAGCTAACAGTATAGCGGAGGAAATAGCGGCTGCAGTAAACAACGGCATCAAAGTAGGCATAGTACTTGGAGGCGGTAGCTATGGCCATGTGGCTTCTTCTAACGCACGTGTACTAGATGCTCCACCGGCAGACGCACTCACGCTGGTAACAATGTATATGTTCGAGCTAGCGCTCGCTATGGCGGATATACTCGCGTCTAAAGGGGTAAAGCCAGTAGTATACCCGCCGCACAGCTTCTGCGACCCTAACGGGCTAGTGCCCAGATGTAACTGGAATAGCGTCCTCCGCGACATGAAGGTGGGTGTTACACCGCTAGTCTATGGCGATGTCTACGCGTGTGGGGAAAACTGGTGCATAGTATCCGGTGACGAGTTGGCAATAGAAATGGCTTGTAGTCTTGGCAGCCCGCTGGTCGTTTATGTGACGGACGTAGATGGTGTAATTGGGACTGATGGAAAAGTAATAGACGAGATACTTGTGGATGAGCTGGAGGAGAGTAGCATAGTAGAGCAAAAGACGGCTAACAAGATAGACGTAACTGGTGGTATAAAGAGGAAGCTTGATGCGATAAGGGCTAATCGATGCCCTACTCTAAGAGAAATCCTAGTGATAAATGGGCTGCGTGAAGGGAATACCTACGCAGCATTGATGGGACATGGTAGCGGGACACGTATTATACTCTAGGCGCAGCAGGTTATCCTCAGTGTATGAACCCATTATATTATCTGGGCTTCTAGCCTGGATGAGGTCAGGTGGAGAGTCTTGACGCTTACATCGCCTAGAAAACTCGACCACATAAGGATAACGATAGATAGTAATGTGTCTCACGACAGCGCCAGTACGTTATTTGAAGACGTAACCCTAGTCTATAAAGCGCTCCCCGAGGTGTCTCTAAACGGCATAGATGCTAGCATAGAGTTTCTCGGCAAGAAACTGTCAGCGCCAATAATGATTACTGGTATGACGGGGGGTCATGCTGTAGCGGCTAGGATAAACTGTGCCATAGCTAAAGCGGTCGAGGAGTTAGGACTTGCAATGGGTGTCGGCAGCCAGAGAGCGGCCATAGAGAATCCAAGCCTCTCTTACACATTCTCAGTTGCACGCAAATGCGCACCGTCGGCTGTCATAATAGCTAATATAGGCGCGCCGCAGCTTGTCAAGGGATATGGTGTTGAGGAGGTAAAAAAGGCTGTAGAAATGGTAGATGCTGACGCTATAGCGATTCACCTTAATGCGGCGCAAGAGGTTTTCCAGCCAGAGGGCGACACAGATTACGCCGGAGTAATAGAGAGTATAAAAGAAGTAGCGAGAGTCATGGAGAAGCCTGTAATAGTCAAGGAGACCGGTCATGGCATAGGCTTGGAAGCAGCTAGAGTGCTGAGAGCAGCGGGCGTCAGAATCATAGATGTGGCGGGTGCTGGCGGCACGAGCTGGATAAGAGTAGAACAGTACAGGGCTAGGGCTAAAGGTAACGAGATGCTAGCCATGGCCGCGTCAACGCTCTCTAGTACGGGGATACCGACTGCCCAGGCGGTGGTGGAGACTAGATGGGCGGCTCCAGATGCCTGCATAATAGCTAGTGGTGGTATACGTTCCGGGCTTGATGTGGCCAAGGCCATAGCTCTAGGAGCAGATATAGCCGGAGTCGCGCTTCCCATAATTAACGCGTATGCACGTGGCGGCGAAGAGGCTATTCGCGCGCTCCTGGAGAGACTAGTGACTGAACTCCGTATAGCCATGTTCCTATCCGGTTCTAACAGTCTTGCAGAGCTACGCGGCGCTGACATAGTGCTGGGGCAGCAGCTACTAAGCGTCATGAAGGCTCGGGGAGTAAAGCCCGAGCTATATCTTAATGGCCCCCGAGTCCTATTCAAGCCTGGTAGCAGCTGCTCACTTGTGTAGCTATGGGCCACTAGAGCCTAGGAGGTTAAGATAGTCTTGGCTCAGCTCTCCGATAGGCTACGAAACTACATAACAAAGGTAGCAGGGCTTGTAGACGGCTACATATACGCGCGGGTCCACGGCGAGCCCGGGGAGCTATACAATGCTGCTCTCCACCTCATAAGAGCTGGTGGTAAAAGGCTTCGTCCCGTGATAGTAGTAGCGGCAGCGGAAGCTCTTGGAGAGGAAGCCGAAAAGGCGCTACCCTTCGCGGTAGCTGTAGAGCTTGTTCACAACTTCACCCTAGTGCACGACGACATAATGGATCGTGACGAGTTCCGCCGCGGAGTACCCACAGTCCACAAGCTATGGGGCGAGCCCCTAGCGATAACAGCAGGTGACCTGCTCTACGCTAAGGCCTTCGAAGCTCTAACCGATGCACACGACAAGGGCGTGCCAGCTGAAAGGGTGACTAAGGCGGTACGTGTACTGGCAAAAGCGTCCTCGATAATAGCTGAAGGCCAGGCAATGGACATGATGTTTGAAGAAGAAGAGTACGTAGACATAGAAGATTACCTCAAAATGATATACAAGAAGACTGGGGCCTTATTCGAGGCATCAGCAGTTCTCGGCGGGCTAGTAGCCACAGACGATGAGAATATACTATCTTCGCTAGCAAGCTACGGTAAGAGTCTCGGTATAGCTTTTCAGATACGTGATGATATACTAGGTATAATGGGTAAGGAAGAGGAGCTAGGCAAGCCCGTAGGAAGCGACGTAAGAGAGGGGAAGAAGACACTACCAATACTCTATGCTCTAGGAAGACTCGAAGGCGAAGCCCGGGAGAAGCTCGAAAAAGTCCTTGGCAACCGTGATGCGGGCAGAGAGGAGATAGAGGAAGTCGCTAGACTCATCAAGGAGAGCGGGGCCATAGAATACGCTGAAGAGCTTGCACGCCGCTACAGCGAGCAGGCACTAGCAGCGCTAAAGGTGCTCCCCGAAAGCGAGTATAGAGAAATGCTTGAAGAACTCGCCAGGTTCGCGGTCTCCCGTACGAGGTAGCGTGGGCGTGGCGGAGCAGACACCGGAATGCCACAAGTCGCCCTACCTAATCCCCCAGTTGTTCATAGAAGGGCTAGAATCGGATGAGTACCTAGTACTAGAGGGCACTAAGGCAAGGCGTGCTGAAGCGTGTCCTCATGGTTTGCGGTGTTTTGGCAAAGCAATATACGGTGTCGAGCTTGATAGTATAGTGGACATAGTCGCTAAGAGGTGTACGAGGAGCTTCATAGTGGTGCTTCCGCCGGACTATAGGAGGGGCTTTCTCATAGAAGCCGGCAGCTACCTAGAGCCAATACCCCTTGAGGGTATGCGTGTGGCCTTAGAAGTGTGTGAGGGCAGTAAGGTAGGTGTCGAAGATACCCTGGGATTCGTCGCAACAAGGAAGTTCGAGGTACGCCACATAAGAAGCCATGTGGAAGGCATTATAGTTTACATCTATTCCTCGCCTGAATCCGGGCCGGATAGGAACATAGTCCTAGTAGCGCCAGAGGAGGTGATAGAGAAAATTGAAATACAATCCTGACGAGCTACGCAAGCTAGCAAAGGCATATGCTCTCGTCAATGCTGTCGAGCATGGCGGAAGCGCTGCAGTAGGCCCGGTAATGGGCAAAATTATGGCTGAAAAACCAGAACTGAGACCCTATGCCCGCGAGATAGTAGCGATAGTACGTGAAGCCGTAGCTGAGGTAAATAGGCTCCCTCTAGACGAGCAGAAGAGGCTACTCAGGGAGAAATATAGCTGGATACTAGAGAAGCTCAGCAAGCCCAAGGAGCAGGAGAAGGCGCTGCCCCCACTCCCTGGAGCAGAGGAAGGCAAGGTCGTCACACGCTTCGCGCCAAATCCCGACTTCGTGATACACCTTGGCAACGCGAGGCCAGCTATACTCAGCTATGAGTACAAGGTAATGTATAAGGGTAGGATGATACTTCGTTTTGAGGACACTGACCCTCGCACCAAGACGCCGCTACCCGAGGCATACGAACTAATAAAAGAGGACCTAGAGTGGCTAGGCGTCCGCTGGGACGAAGAGTACATACAGAGTCTACGCATGCCAATATACTATCAGATAATAAGGGAGCTTCTAGAGAAGGGCCATGCCTATGTAGACGATAGGCCAGGTGAAGAGTTCAGAAAATACCGCAACTCTGGCAAGCTCTCCGAGTACCCGCCCAGGCTACGTACACCCGAGGAAAACCTAGAAATGTGGGACCGAATGCTCGAAGGCCGCTTCGCAGAAGGCGAAGCAGTTGTTAGGATAAAGACTGACCCTAACCACCCTGACCCAAGCGTCCGAGACTGGGTGGCTTTCCGTATAGTCGATACAAGCCGCCACCCGCACCCACTTGTCGGCGATCGCTACATCGTCTGGCCCACATACAACTTCGCAGCTGGCGTTGACGACTGGTTAATGGGTGTGACACACATACTTCGCGCCAAGGAGCATATGCAGAACACTACGAAGCAGAAGTATGTATATGAGTATATGGGGTGGAAGTACCCGTATGTTGTGCACTTTGGGCGCTTGAAGCTTGAAGGCTTCATAATGAGCAAGTCTGTGCTAAAACAGCTCCTTGACCAGGGCATCAGCACTGGTATAGATGATCCACGGTTTGCCACGATAGCAGGTCTAAGGAGGCGCGGTATAACAGCAGAGGCTATACGGAAGCTAATACTAGAGGTTGGCACTAAGTATACTGATGCAAGTATAAGTTATGCTAACTTGGCTGCTACTAACCGTGTCATCGTAGACTCGGTAGCACGTAGGATAATGGCTGCTATACCGCCAGCGCCAGTGGTTATAGAAGAGCTTCCCTGGGAGAAGCGTGTGTTCGAGATACCTTACCACCCGTCGGGGGAGCTAGGATCAAGGAAGATAACACTAGAAGGTCCGATGACGGTTGTATACGTATCTCAGAGCGACATAAAGCTGATGAAAAGGAGTAGCGTCATAAGGCTTATGGAGGCATTCAATATAGAAGTAGTTGACGCCAAGAACGACAAGATAATAGCTAGATTCCACAGTCTTGGCCTTGAAGAGGCACGTAGGTATAGAGCACCTATAATACAGTGGGTACCGGCGGACGCAGCACTACACATAGAACTCCTCGTGCCTGAGGGCCTAGACCTAATCCAGCGCCGCGGGGTAGTAGAGCAGGCAGCGGCGGAGCTAAAGCAAGGAGACATAGTGCAGCTAGTACGTATAGGGTTTGTGAGAGTAGACGCGGTGGAGATAGAAAACGGTTCGGCGAGGAAGGTTGTAATGATATTTGCTCACGAGTAGAAACTTGTGAAGGCCTGCCCCGCTAGTTTTGTAAACCCTAGCAGTAGGAGCTGCTCTACACGCCCAGATACCTGGGCGACGACCAGGCACCGGGAGGAGGATGAGCCATGAGCAAGCCCTTCTACGTAAGGTTTGAGGTACCAGAGGAGCTAGCTGAGAAGGCGTACCAGGCACTAGAGATAGCCAGGAAGACCGGCAAGATAAAGAAGGGTACCAACGAGACTACAAAGTGTGTAGAGCGCGGCCTAGCAAAGCTAGTACTCATAGCAGAGGACGTGGACCCACCGGAGATAGTGGCGCACCTACCGCTACTATGTGAGGAGAAGAAGATACCCTATGTGTACGTGCCCAGCAAGAAGAGGCTAGGCGAGGCAGCTGGCATAGAGGTAGCTGCTGCGAGCGCATGCATAATAGATCCTGGCGAGGCCAAGAGCCTAGTTGACGAGATAGTAAAGGCTGTAAATGAGCTAAAGGCTAAGGCTGCTTAAAGCCTTAGAGCCCTTCTTATGGGTCGCACGTCGCCGCAGCAGTAGTTTTTGGAGCCCCCGACTGCTCCTCGTCGTTAATCTTGCCCTAGTCAGTAATCAGTTGGGAGCGATGTGTATTTTCATCTAGTTCTTGTCGATGCCGGGATGCATGTTGCAGCCTTTACATCTAGACCGCAGCTTCTACACGTATAGCGTAGAATGTAGCGCATACACTTCTCAGCAGGCTTTACAGCCTTCTCTTTGACAATAGTTTTGCCGCACGGGCAAGATAGTAGATCAACATAGGATATAATGCCGCCCACAGTGGCCTCAGTACGTAGTCTAGCCTTTATGCCTAGGTTCGCTAGCTCCTCTACAAGCCAGTTAAAGTACGCTATAGTATGCGGCTTCATGCGGCTAGCTAGCTTCTTAGCCGAGCGTGTATACAGTATATAGTCGGATGCCACGGTATAGCTCAGTATATCCAGTGCAGCCTGGAGCATATCTGTTATTGATGCTCGGTATTCTGTAAACCTGTTGAAAAGAGACAATGCACCTATACGTGCTAGCACGTCGGCATCAAGCACAACCATGGCGTACTGGGATGAAGGCGAGCGTAGATGAGCATCTTCAGCCTCCTCTAGCACCTTACGCACGTGGTGTACAATGTGCTGTGGAATTCTGTCAACCACGCTATCTATCTGGTGATAGGCATAAGCTAGAGCGGCTATAGCAGCCGTCTCCTCGCTGCAGTTCTCGAGCCTGCAAAGCTCTGCAGCGTAGAAAGCAGCTAGTACAGCGCGTGATGGTACCCCCGGAAGCAGCCTCTTAGGGTCTATGCCACGCATCTTAGAGAGAATATGGGCAACTGCTTCGCGCACCATGCGGGACTCCCTGGGTGCAGGGTCTGCCGGGGCATTGTGTTTTATAGCCCGCTTTTGCTAGGGGCTCTGCGGGGGTTAGAGAGGCTTGAGCCAGCGCAGGGACAAGGACTTCAACATTATCGAGGAAATAGGCTTCCCCGCGGAAGTCATACAGATTATAGGCCGTACCGGCGTGCACGGCGAGGTCATACAAGTGCGTGTACGCGTACTTGAGGGACGCGATAAGGGCCGCGTACTGACGCGTAACGTCCTTGGCCCGGTAAGGCTGGGCGACATAGTTATACTGAGAGAGACAGAACGCGAAGCCAGGAGGCTAGGTAGGAGGAGGTAATAAGCCATGCCGGTGGTGCATAGTTGTACCTACTGTGGCCGCGACATAGAGCCCGGGACGGGCCTAATGTACGTGAAGAATGACGGCTCAATACTGTGGTTCTGCAGCAGCAAGTGCTTCAAGCTATGGAAGATAGGCCGCGATCCACGTAAGCTAAAGTGGACTAAGCACTACACGAGGCTACGCCACTAGCCAGAAGCCCCATACAAGGCCGTGTTTTTACAGCGTACAGCCAGAATAGCTTTGGAGATAGAATCTGGAGCTGCGAAGCCGTCCTGTACACTAAGTAACAAAGTGAGTAGGGGATGGGGTAGAAGCTACCCTCCTACGTGTTTGGTGCTTGCAAGCATGAGTGCCACCGTTATCAGCGCGCCGCCAATTAGCAGCCGATGTTCCACACGTTCCCTGGCTATGGGGATTGCAATGAGCTGTGTTGTTATGGGTGACAATGCTAGTCCTATGGCTACAATGCTTGCGGGCATCAGCGAGAGAGCCACAAGAAAAGCTAGTGCGCCAACAACATAGCCTAGTAGCGAGCTAGTAGCTATCTCTACTGCCACGCGGCCTGCGTCACGCCACGTCAGCATCGGGTAGAGAAGCACTAGGACAGTGAATATAGCTCTAGCACTAGCCACACTGAGATATCCTGCCTTTCCAAGCGCAGCTTGATAGGCGTACATGCTGGCGCCCCATATGAGTGATGTGGCTACGGCGGCCGCTATAGCAGATAAACGGCAGCGGCGAGACGGCGAGGGTCTTCCCCCACCACTAGTCGATACGATCCATATACCTGCGAGTGCAAGCACAGCTGCTAAGAGGACGTTTTCGCCGGCCATGCCTCTAAAGTAGTCGTAGAGGCTTGTCCATATCACGAATAGGTAAGATATAGGCACCGCTATTCCAGCGCCTATACGGCTAACACTGTAGACGAAGAGGCCATCGCCCAAGATCGTGGCAAATACCCCGCCTATCCATACGCCTAGTTCGAAAACAGGATCAAGCCAGGGAGTAGTCAGGGGAAAGCCCTCGTAGACGTATGCAAGAGGTATAGTAGCTAGAGCTGCAACGAGCATTCGCCATCCGTTAAAAGCCCAAGGGTCTATCCGATCTACCTTCAGCGATGCGCGGCTCACTATAGCGGGGGCTAAGCTCCATGCCGCAACTGCTACAATTACAGCGGTGAGCCCTCTAAGCTCCATATAACGGGCACCATAAGAGCCTGGTTCTGCTAATTATTTCTCCTCTTGTTGCCCGTGAGATTAGCTAGGAATCCTGCAAGCGAGGGATAGTCCTCCTCACCGTAGCCCATTAGCGTCATCAGCGAGTAATAGCTAGCTACAGCAGCTGCAACGCTGCCTGGTAGCCCGGCTTCGGTTAGGGCTTCGAATGCGTACCTAGCATCCTTTCCTGCAAGCGCGGCAGTAAAGCTAGCCCTTCCACCGGGCCATAGCCTTTCACCATACCTCTCTACTATTGCCTTAAGCCATGTCCTACCTAGAACCTCTCTCGCAAAGTGCTCTGCGCTCAGACCGTAGGACTCGGCTAGAGCGAAGGCCTCTCCTAGCCCAGCCACTATAGAGAGGAATGATAGGTTAAATGCTAGCTTTGCTGCAGATGCTTTAGGGGGCTCGCCTAGGTAGACAACCTCGCCTAGGTCGTGTAGGTGCTTAGCGCTGCACACATCTTCGCCGGCCTTAGAGCCGCAGAGTATGATGAGGCTACCTTCGAGAGCATTACGGGGGTTGCCGGCAACCGGAGCTTCCACGTAGACGCCGCTAGCGCGCGACACTATGTTGTCTGCCACGATGCTATGTCTAGGTGTAACAGTCGTATGGTTAAAGACTATCTTACCGCTCAGCAGCTTTGTTGCGACACCGTTTTCCCCGGTTAGTACTTCGAGCGAGGCTTCGTCATCAGATACTACTATGTGTATGAACTTGCATGCATCAGCCGCCTCACGGGGCGAGACAGCAACTTCAGCTCCTAGCTCCTCTGCAAGAGCCCTAGCCTTTGAGGCTGTACGGTTCCAAAGGACCAGGCCATAGCCTCTAGCAGCAAGCCTTCTAGCCATCGCGGAGCCCATACGCCCTAGGCCTAGAATGGCTATGCAGCCTGTCATCCCTTATCCCTCCTCCTAGAGGGTTCTGGAGAGGATGCTCATTCATAACCTCTTTCCGATAGGCATTATGGCTACCGGTATCTCGTTGTAGCAGTCTATGCCTAGAAGCCTACACAGCTTTTCGTCATAGAAGGCGCCAACAACCACAGTGGCCAAGCCCATCGCCTCCGCGGCCAGGTACACGTTCTGGACAACTGTTCCAGCGTCTAGGTGGACGTAGCGGTAGGAACGGGCAGCATACTTACTAGCCGTCCTAGAGTAGACGGCTGTTATCACGAGTGCGGCTGGAGCCTCGGCAACATGGTCCTGGCCAAGGGCTATGACGGAAAGTGTATTCATGTAACGCCCATTTCGGAGTAAACAGAGAGAATGATTAAGAGGATTATAGTGGTAAAGCCCGCACTCAGCACCATCTATGCGGTCAACAGCTAGGTAGACTTCTACTGGCTGTAGGCCCCCAGCGCTAGGATAGACTCTAAGGGGCCAGCTACCATCCCATCCACGTATGCCTACAGCATAATAGAGTATGGCCGAGACTTCATGCAGGTCAAGTGGCTCGGAGCTGTAGCTTCTCCTGCTCTTACGCATCCTGATAGCGGAGAAAACATCAACACCGCTCTGCCCGGGAGGCTCTGGCAACTCAACATGTTCAAGGCAGTCATACTGCTTGAAGAACCCGGGCCAAGCAGTATCAGGACTATCCATGTAGGCGTGCTCCTCTATCATAGTAGCATAGTGGTAAAGGGCTGCAACGTCGTTACGCTTCACTAGCTCGGCGACACCGCGGAGGAACAGCCTTCGTGCACCCTCGCTGAGACGCGTTATAAATGATAAGACAGCTCTACACACGTGGTCAACGTGCAACGCTGACACCCGGTATAGCGCTCTACCGGGAAGAGCATGGGCGAAACCGTATACCCTTGCTAAGAGTGCCCTACTTATAGCCCTCCTAGCTGTTCACCCGCGAGGAGCACGTCTAGGGCAGAAACGCGAGGGGTGATCCTGAAGTGGCAGTAGAGCGCACCTTCGTTATGATAAAGCCTGATGCGGTTAAGCGCGGGCTAGTGGGCGAGATAATAGCCAGGTTTGAAAGGAAAGGCCTCAAAATAAAGGCCCTGAAGATGAAGTGGCTTACACGCGAGGAGGCCGAGAAACTCTACGAAGTCCACCGCGGCAAGCCATTCTTCGAGGAACTAGTAGAGTTCATCACCAGCGGCCCGGTAGTAGCCATGATACTCGAGGGTGACAGTGCAGTAGAGGTAGTAAGGCTAATGATAGGGCCAACTGACGGCAGGAAGGCCCCACCGGGAACCATACGTGGCGACTTTGCGCTAGATATAGGCGCCAACGTGATACATGCAAGCGACAGCAAGGAGTCCTTTGAGCACGAGTACAAGGTATTCTTTAGCGACAACGAGATAGTAGGAAACTACTAGCCCGATAACCCTAAACACGTACTCTACTCTAGTATTTTTGCCAGAGTATATAGCGACAGTCCCCGGCCCACGTGCACCTTTACCAGGCTCCACTGCTGGGCACGGCATCTAGTAATAGACGTGATAGACTAGGAATACACGTCAATTGATGAGCCGATCCCTTACTGGCCCCTACCGGAATATCCTTAGAGCTTCACGCCTGCAAACCCCTCCTTGGCGGGTGTACTAGAGGCCTTGTCGCCACCTGAAAGACGTGCGGGTATAGTAGGCAAGACAAATGTCGGGAAATCAACATTCTTCGCGGCTGCGACGCTCGCAACAGTGGAGATAGGCAATAGGCCGTTCGTCACGCTGGAGCCAAGCACCGGTGTGGGATACGTTAGAAAGCGCTGCGTCCATGTAGAGCTAGGGCTCCCCCGTTGTGACCCCGCCTCCGGCTACTGCATCAACGGCTGGCGTTTCATCCCAGTCAAGCTCATAGATATACCAGGCCTAATCCCGGGCGCGCATGAGGGTAAGGGCCTCGGTAACAAGTTCCTCGACGCTATAAGGCAAGCCGACGCTATAATACTCGTGGTTGACGCCTCTGGCTCCACCGACGCAGCAGGAAACCCGGTACCGCCAGGAACCTACGACCCTGTGGACGAGGTTCGCTGGCTCGAAAAAGAGCTAGAAGAATGGATATACGGGATACTGCTCAACGACTGGGACCGTTTCGCCATGAAGGTTTCCACGACCGGAGCTAACATCGTCGAAGCTCTCACTCAGAGACTTAGCGGTCTAAGCATCCGAAGACACCACGTGGAAAAGGCGCTAGAGTATGCTGGCCTGGTAGGCAAGTCGCTCACAGCTTGGACACGGGAAGACCTCCGGAAATTCGCCAAAGGAATAAGGATCTCAAAGCCGATGCTAATAGCTGCTAACAAGGCAGACATACCAGAGGCAGAGGACAATATAAAGCGCATGAAGAAGGAACTCAAGGATTACATAGTCGTGCCCACTAGTGCGGCAGCAGAACTCGCGCTGCGACGGGCAGCACGCGCTGGAGTAATAAAGTACATACCTGGTGATAGCGACTTCGAAATAATCGATGAGAATAAGCTGTCAAAGAAGCAGCTCCAGGCCCTCGAGTACATAAGGGAGCGTGTGCTCCGGAAATGGGGGTCAACCGGAGTGCAGGAGGCGATAAATAAGACATTCCTGGAGCTACTCGACATGATAGTAGTGTACCCGGTTGAGGACGCCAACAAGTTCACGGATGGGCGTGGGAGGGTTCTGCCCGATGCCTATCTAGTACCCCGAGGGACTACCGCACGCGAGCTAGCCTACATGGTGCACACTGACCTCGGGAAGACATTCCTCTACGCAGTAAATGCTAGGACAAAGACACGAGTGGGAGAGGACTACAAGCTAGAAGACGATGACGTCATCAAGATAGTTGCTGCTGCGGCCAAGAAGAGCTAGACGAGCCAGCAGCCTGGCGGCAGGAAGTAGCGTAATGGGTCAGCCGGGGCGCACACCTCGTCACGGCTCCTCGGTACACGCGTAGGGGCTCCGTTATGCGGGCAAGTCCTCATCCCCGCCGTAAGCGGGTAAGCTGGGCTGTAGTGTTTTTAATAGGGTGAGGAGGGCTAGTCGGTTCCCGGGCTCACGATAAGGTAGGTAGGGGAAGGCAATGGCACGCGGTCTATACCACTATCTTAGAGAAACGTGGAAGCAGCACCACGAGGTACCCGAGCTAGTACAGCTGTGGAAACGCCGTCTAATGGAGTGGCGCCGTCAGCCAAGCGTGGTCCGCATCGAGAAGCCGACACGCATTGACCGTGCCCGCAGCCTTGGGTACAAGGCCAAGCAAGGCATCATAGTAGTCCGGGTACGAGTACGCAAGGGTGGCCTAAACAGGCCAAGGCCGAACAAGGGCCGCCGCCCCAAGAGGATGGGTGTCTACGGTTACGCGCCCGCGAAGTCCACGAGGCTGATAGCTGAGGAGCGTGCAGCCAGAAAGTACCCGAACATGGAGGTGCTCAACAGCTACTACGTGGCGGAGGACGGTGAGTACAAGTGGTACGAAGTCATACTGGTAGACCGTAGCCACCCCGCCATATGCAGAGACAAGGACCTAGGCTGGATATGCGAGAGGCAGCACCGCGGCCGTGTATTCCGCGGCCTAACAGGCGCCGGCAAGAAGATGCGTGGCCTGAGGAAGACACGTGGTCTACGCGGTACGCACAAGTACAAGTGGAAGAAGAAGCAGAAGGAGCGGAAGCTCCGGAAGCGCCACGAGGCCCACCGCGGCGCCCGCCTCATCGCGCCAGACGAGATACGTGAAAAGTATCACCACGGCGACCTACAGTAACACTCACCCAGTATTATCCCAGTATTATCTACGGCTCTAACTTCCGGTTTTTGACGCCAAGTCGGCGGTCAACACTTAATACACGGCATTTCCTCTTCCTGCTACTCGGCGACATACTCTGCCGGTGTGATGGTAGACGCTCTGCGTAGTATGATTGGAGGCTACTCTGTGCTCGCCGGGGCATACGGGGACTCTCGATTGTATAGCGAAGCTTCTCGAAGAATTTTATGGATAAACTGTTCCCCAGAGAGTAGTGGTCTTGAGGAAAGCTCGGCAGCCCAGGATGGCCTGACCTGACATAACACTAGAGAGTATAGCTAGGCTAGGTAGCCGCACATCGGTGAGGGGGTAGAAACCTATGCCTATACCTAGCAAGGTCATAAGGGTCGAGATAGCTGCTCATGCACACGCTACCGAGGATGTAGAGAGAGTTAAGCAAGCAATACTCAACATTATACCGGAGACGCTTCACAGCAAGGTAGAGTTCTCAACATATACTCTAGAGGGGCACTACAATAACCCGATAACGAGGATAATGGTTAGACTCGAAGGCGAAGCTGCAGAGGAGTTCATACGTGGGCTTGCAGAGAAGCTTGATGGGGAGAGCAAGAAGATCATTGCTATGATGCTTGAAAACCGGTATGACGCCAAGCAAGGCAGGTTCTACCTAAGGTTCAGCAAGCAGGATGCCTTCCTTGGCGAACTAAGGTTCTACGATGGGGACGACGTTATCCATGTAATGATTAACCTTAGGGGGACTCCGCGCCTCGAAAAAGCCATAAAAGTTCTCAAGGAATTGGGGCTCGTGTCTTGAAGTTCATTGATCTAGCGCTTGAGCCACGCAGCCTCCGAGACGCTATGGAAATGGCCTCGCTCGCAAAGATAATGGGGTATAGGCTTGTAGCAGTAGAGAATAATGACCCCCAGCGCGCACGCGAATACGCAAGAGTGTTTACAGGAGAGGGTATTGAAGCTCTAACACGTGTAACCATAGAGGCTGAATCCTGGGGTAAAACTGTCAATATTCTGAAGCGGATAGCCTTAAGCTTCGACCTAGTAGCTGTAAAGCCGAAGTCTGCTGAGGCTGCTAGACTAGCTGCAAGAGACCCTCGCGTCGGGCTAATAGTACTACCACCCGGCATGGCAAGGTACATGGACAAGAGCCAGACAGCAATGCTACGTGAAGGTGGAGCGGCGATCGAGATACGTTTCCTGCCACTGCTCTACGGTGGCGACCCCCGTGCCAGCCTCCGCGGCACAATGATCATCGCGAGGCGGGCAGCGGCGTACGAGGCCCCGCTAGTCGTGACCAGCGGCGCTAGAACCAGGTGGGAAATGTGGCACCCCCGGGCAGTACAAGCTATGTTAGTGGCTTTCGGACTTCCTGAGACTATAGCGAAACTTGCGGTAACGGGCTACCCAGCTGCCATAGTTAATACCAAGGCGCGATACCATAGCCAGGGCAGGGAGGCTGACTAGAATTGCAGCTGGAGACAGCTGTACTAGCAGCACTAGCCACAGGCCTTGCCGGATATATGGCCTGGGACATTTACAGCAGAAGAGTGCTTGAGAGGCGCATAGAAACTCTAGAGAAGCAGCTAAACAGCCTAGCCGCGGAAATGGGTAGAGTCTTGAAGGCAGCAGGCTACGCGCTTCAGAGCATTAATGCAGAGGAGTTCCTGGAAAAGCTACGTAGACGTAGACGACGCCGCTACATAGCCTTCATAGTAGTTTACGAGGGGGAACAGCCACCCTCACCGCAGGAGGTAGAACGTGCAATAATACGGGCTACCGAGAGGCTAGCGGGACAACTAACAGTAGCGCTAGCCCGTTTACAGCTAGTATACTACGACCCGGAGAAAGCGGCTGGCATACTACGCGCCTCGCATGATACAAAGTATCTCGTTCTAGCAGCCCTGGGGCTTGTAAGGCGCATCGGCGATAGGCGTGCTATTATAATTCCGGTGCGGACGAGTGGTACTATAAAGAGGGCTAAACGCGCGCTAGCCGTCGCTAGGCGGAGACTGCCTTGACAAGGCCAGCGGCACGGCCATACGCAATAATATTCTCCACAGCTACACTTGATGGGAGAATAGCATCCTCGACCCAGTACAGCATGCTGAGCTGCAGCTATGACCTTGCGAGACTTAGGCTGCTAAGGGGTGCAGCTGAAGCAGTAATGGTCGGCGCTTCCACAGTCCTGGTAGACAATCCTTCGCTCAGGAGAAGACTGAACCCTAGCAGTAGTAAATACTACCGTGTAGTAGTAGATGGTAAACTGCGGCTACATGAAGAGCTACGCCTCATAAGTGAGCCCGACCCCCCTGTCATATTGTTTACAGCTGTACATGATAACGAGAAAGTTGAACGTCTAGAGGCCAGGGGGGTCCACGTACACGTAGTTGGCGAGAATGGCATAGTAGACCTAGTCAAGGCCATGGAGATACTAGCTGTGGAGTATGGCATAGAGCGACTACTCATAGAGGGAGGCGGAATACTAAACTATAGCATGCTTAGAGCCGGGCTCGTAGACGAGATACGGGTAACATACACCCCATACATCTTCGCAGCTGGGAGAAGCGTAGTGGAGGATCCCGGGGCTACAGGGTTCACTACAACCAGCCAGTCCCCGCGACTGAGGCTCCTGTGCCTTGAGAAGTGCCCCTGCGGCAACTGCGTACACGTAGCCTACCGCGTAGAATCTACCTGCTGCCCCCCGGCTACAAGCCCCTACGCCGAGCCATGCCTTTCCGAGAAGATAGCAGCTCTTGTGAAGGAAGCTATCAGGGGATCTACATAATAGACGCTGGCATAGAGGGGGAAGTCATGGCGCTGCTGGTGGGCGTCATAGCTCTAGTAGGTTACCGCGAATGGACGGAAGAGATAGGCCGTGATAGGGAATGGATAATCCAGAAACGGCAGTCAGCTGTATACCTTGCAGCAATAGATGCCGCGGCGGCTGGTGGAGGATACGTAGTCCCATTCAGTCATGACATAATGGTGGTGTTGCTGAACGGTGTTCCGAGAAAAAGCATTGAAGAGATATATAGAGCTGTAAGCCGTGAATCCCCCGTTCCGGTAGCAATGAGGGTGACAACGACGAGACACCCAGACTGGGGCCAGGTACCCCTGGAGCCAGGCATAACTATGGATGAGTACGATGAGAGCGGCGTAGCAGCCTTACACATAGATATGGATATGGTCAGCAAAGAGAGACTACAGAAGGGATTCCTCAAGCCCTTCATCAAAGTGATGGATCTCTACATTAAGCTCATAGAAAATGTCCTCCCAAGAGGCTACATACCAGGCTACCTTGGCGGCGACAATATTGTAGTCTTTGCCCCGGAGGAGGATCTTAATAGAGCCCTAGAGCTAGTCATGGCTGTGATAGGTGATGAAAAGTACAAGATAGGTATAGGCGTTGATGATAACCCCCGCGCAGCGTTAGCACGGGCAGCCCACGCGTTATCAGTCATAAGGAATACCAGGAATAGTCGAGTATACATTGACGTACGCGGGGTAGAAACTGCAGCCTACTAATAGCGTCGTGTAAGAACGGTACAAGCTCTGTAGATAGACGGCGTCTCTCGTTTAACACCCCTCTGCGGATGAGAGATTGGGGGTGTACGCCGGTAAGATTCATAGTATAGTTCTCGGAGCCGATTGAGGGATAAACGCCCTTGAGCGGCCAGCTGGAAAAAGCAATAGTGGCGTTTCGCAGAGGAATACCCGTCCTAGTATACGACGCGGCTGGACGTGAGAACGAGGTAGATTACGTTATCCATGCATCCATGGTAACAGCAGAGAGAGTTTACGAAATGCGTACACTCGCAGGAGGCCTCATATGCTATGCAATGCCCCAACCAGCCGGGAGACTCATAGGGCTTAGATACGGCTACGAGATACTATCAGTAATACCAGAACTAGCTCCGCTTACTAGCAAGACACTAGGTTACGGCGATAAGCCAGCCTTCTCTATATGGGTTAATAGCGTTCACGTAAAGACGGGGATACGTGACGCAGACCGTGCTACCACTATAAGAGAGCTCGACAAAGTATTGACTATGATAGTGGATGGTGACGTAGAGAGGGCGCGTAGCTATTTCCAGGAAAACTTCGTAGCGCCAGGTCATGTGCCGATACTGCTTGGGCGCCGCCTCGGCGATAGAAAGGGACATACGGAGCTCTCGTTGCACCTCGCTATACTGGCGGGGATGACGCCGTCAACCGTTATTGTCGAGATGCTCTCGAGGGGGGATGCGCTAGGCCTCGAAGGTGCGAGAAGAGTATCTAGGGAAAAAAGCTACCCCTTGGTCGAGGGTAGCGAGATAATCGATAGGGTGGAAAAGCTTGGTGAAGATCTGTATTGTAGATACAACCTTTGCTAGAGTCGACATGGCCAGTCATGCTATAGAAACTATTCTCACGCTGATGCCTAGCGCGCAGATAGTGAAACGTACTGTACCGGGGATAAAGGACATACCTGTGGCTATAAAGAAGCTCATGAAAGAGGAGGACTGTGATGCTGGCATAGCACTGGGATGGATAGGCAGGTCGATGACCGACAAGATAAGCTACGCAGTCTATAGTCTCGCCATGCAGCTAGTACAGCTGGAACTCGAGCGCCATATAATAGATGTGACAGTGCACGAGGACGAGGCTGATAGCGAGGAGGAACTCTACCGTATAGCGGTGGACCGTGCTAGAAAGCACGCAGAGAATCTCTACCTACTACTATACCGGCCAGAAGTGTTGTCGGCACGCGCTGGGACTGGAAGGAGGCAGGGCTACCCTGACGCGGGCCCCATAGAGCCATAGTGCTTCGGGCACCCCCTCCAGTTATGGTTAGAACCGATAACCCTCTAACCCTGCACTAGTGCCCTTCTAAGCGCCCCGGAGTAGGTGCATAGGCCGTGGCAGCAGGCGAAGGCATACGTCTCGCAATAGTGGTATCGGAGTTCAACCATGATGTAACCTACCTTATGCTCCAGCGTGCCCTAAGCCACGCTAAATTCCTGGGAGCTACTGTCACTTACGTTGTGAGGGCGCCGGGCGCTTACGACATACCGCTGCTCGTGGAGAAATTACTACGCAAGGACGATGTCGATGCCGTTGTGGCGTTGGGGGCCATAATAACCGGCGCTACTAAGCACGACGAGGTGATAGCTCATCAAGTGGCGAGGAAGCTAGTAGACCTAGCCGAGAGGTATGGCAAGCCCGTAACTCTTGGAATATCAGGGCCAGGGATGAACCGTATGCAGGCACTCGAGCGCGTAGACGATTACGCCCGTAGGTCTGTCGAGGCGGCTGTTAAGTTGGCAAGGAGGCTACGAGCTATTGAAGAAGCGAAATTCAAGGGAGAAACAGTCTACATTGAATAAGAACAAGAGTATGCAATTGGAAGTGTTTGCGGCCCTTGTAGGCGAGGAACTAGAACTAGTACATAGACCATGTATAGACATTGACGACGAGCAGCGCGTAAAGGGCGTAGGAGGAGGCTGTAGCCCCTCCAGGAGAGTGCTTCCAGGGCTAGTAATCCTCCCGGCTCTTTGCAACGCTCACCTACACATCCTTGATGTATCCATAGCCGAGGTGGGAGAGGCTCTCCCGCTTAACGATCTTGTAGCACTACCTACGGGGCTCAAGTACAAGCTACTCTCCCGGCTAAGCAGCGCCGAGCTCGCGAGAAGAGTAGCTGCAGCGGCGGCGCGCATGAAGAGGAAAGGAGTGCTCTACGCTGGAGTATACGCGGAACTGGGTAGGAGGGGATTGCAGCTAGTAAGCGATAGCATGGCGCGTGCCGGGGTAGCTGCAAGGATACTAGGCCAGCCGCTTATAAAGGACTTCACCGAGTATCTTCAGCTGCTAGACGAGGCTAAGGGCGTGGGCCTCGATACAGTATTTGACTTAAATCCAGAAGAGCTGGATGAACTTGTGACGTATGCTAGACAGATCGGTGGGCAGGTGCACGTGCATGTATCCGAGACGCTCGAGCTGTACCAGTCCAGAGATTATGAGATAGTACTTGAGGCAGCTCCAACGGCGGCTATACACCTAACCTATCTCGGTAAAGACGAGTTAATAGAACTGGCTGAGTTAGGTATAAGCCTGGTATACTGTCCAAGATCCAATATGTACCACTTGGGGAGACTACCCCTGCTCAGTCTGCTCCCAGAGCTTCTCGAGAGGACGCTAGTTGGTATAGGCACGGATAACGCGGCGTGGATACCACCATACGTTGACGAAGAGATAATGTTCGCGTATAT